>JAFYEQ010000118.1 GCA_017544185.1 Oscillospiraceae bacterium | reverse complement strand
GGCAGCGACTTGCAGTACAGGAACGCATACTCGCCGATCGTCTGGAGCTCTGTAGGATAGTTGAGCTCCTTCAAATTGTAGCACTTCCAGAAGGTGCCCTTGCCTATCTCGGTGATGCCGTTGGGGAGATGGATGCTCTTAAGGGATATGCAGTCTGCGAAGGCGCCCTGGCAGCCAAGACACAGATATGGCTCTACCTTCGTGTCCAAAGGTTTAAAGAGCTTGTCTAGGTCATCATTCTCTGACAGATCGGACATTTGGGTCGGTCTGTATGTATAGTAGTAGGACTGGAACATGTACGTCTTGGCATCTTCCATCTTAGCGCCGCCGCCTATGATCTTGGTGACGCTGTCGGGGATGGTCACCGACTCCAGCTTGGTACACTGTGCCAATACCGCATAGTTGATGGTCTGTGTCCCCTCCGGGAACGTGAACGCCGTGAAGGAGGTACAGCCTCGGAAGGCACCGCTGCCTATAGAGCAGGCGTTGGGTATAGTTACATTGCCGAGGGCACTGCAGTTGGAGAATGCAAAGTCACCGATCATAGAGAGACTGTTCGGGAAGGATATCTGAGGGAGCACCTCACAGTTGCAGAATGCTTCCCTTCCTATGCTCCTCAGCTTGGTCGGGAGCTGTACATGCTCCAGCGACAGGCACCAGCGGAACGCACCGTCACTTATGATCTCCAGCTGATCCTTGAAGTCAGCCGCTTCAAGGGATACACAGCTGTCGAAGGCAGCCGACTCTATCTCTTTCAGATCTGTACCGAAGGTGACGGTCGCGAGCTTTGAGCAGTCTGCGAAGCATTTCTGACCGATGATCTGTACCTTATCGGGGATCACTACCTCTCTCAGAGAGCAGCAGCACTTGAACATCTTATTGGGAAGACGGCCCAGATCCAGCTTCTGCATCTGGTCGAACCTGACTTCCTCCAGAGTCGTACACTGCTCGAACACGCTGTCGCCGAGGGTACTGATATTGTCGGAAAGATGGACCTTCTTCAGGCGCCAGCAGTCCATGAAAGCAGCCGTCCTTATGGTAGTCACGGATACGGGTATATCCAGTCCGTCGGTGGTACCGAACTCTGCGAACGGATCTTCATTATTGGGCAGACCATACTGAGCGCAGTTGGCAAGGTGATGGCACCCTGCGAAGGCATACTCGTCTATGGTAGCCACACAGGTATCGAGAGGCGCGGATATGAGCCCCTTGCAGTCCATGAATGCCTCAGCGGATATGATCGCATTGACGGTAGTCTTGTCGATCATGCCGCCCGAGGTGTCCTTCCAGTATACCTGTTGGAGATAATAATTGTTCGCAAAGGATCTGGAGCCCAGGTTCTTGATGGTATAGGGCAGCACTATGGTCTTGACACTAGCGGGAAGCTTCTTCTGGTTCTGATCCTTAGTCTCAAAGGCGCTCTCTGCGATGCCTACCACATCATGACCGTTGAGGGAGGAGGGTATGATCAGCTCTTCGACTTTGTTGCCTATCAGCTTGCAGCCTGTGATCGTAGCCAGACCGTTGTCCTGGTTGATAGTTCCCTCGTATATGATGTACTGGAGCTTCTTAGTCTCATTGAAGGCACTGGGGGAGATATCCACCGCGTTCTTGTCGACTATGAACGCATTCGTGCCCTGTACAGCCTCGGTATCCCAGGGGGTCTTGAGATGCTCAAGAGAAGTACACTCTGCGAACGCGCTGGCATCGACCTTCAGTACGCTGTGGGGTATCGTTATATTATCAAGGTCCTCACAGCCAAAGAACGTAGAGCTTTCGATCACCGTAAGAGTGTCGGGGATATTTATCGTCTTAAGAGACGAGCAGTATGCAAAGGCCGAAGCCCCGATGGTCTTGACGGTGTTAGGTACCTCGATCGATGTGAGAGCTGTTGGTGCGCCCTTGCTGAACATGAGCGCTCTCGCGTTTATCTTAGTGACCGTATCAGGGATCACTATGCTCTGCAGATCCTTGTACGAAGATATCAGCGACTTATCTCCGACGCCTATAGTCGTTATGGTGTCCGTAGTACCGGATGATCTGTAGACGTGCGACGGGAAGGTCATCCCGGATATGCCCTGACCTGCGATCTTGAGATCGACGATACTGTTCCCTACGCTCTGATACATCACGAAGCGGTCGAATGAGCTGAGCGTGATACTTACACTGTCCTTCGGGAACGCGAAGGAGTAGCAGATCATATCGGGATCAGTGCATGTGACAGACCCTGCATTCCACGGAGTGTCGAGGACAGTAAGGGACGTACATCCCTGGAACGCGAAGGAACCGATCGTTTTCACGGATGAGGGTATGCTGACATTGTTCAGGCTGCTGCATCCGCTGAAGGTGTTCGTCGGGATAGCTTCGACACCGTTGGGTATCTTTATGGTCTGGAGAGAGGTGCATCCGTTGAACGCATAGTTCCCGATCGTCTGGACCGAATCGGGTACCGTCACCTGCGTCAGGGCCGCACATCCATTAAATGTGCTCTGTCCGATATTGGTCACGCCGTCGGGTATAGTGACCTGACCGAGGCTCTTGCACCCGTAGAACGCACTTTGACCTATGGAGCTCACCGTGTTCGGTATGGATATCGTCTGTAACGTAGCAGCGCCCTGGAATGCATTATTGCTGATGGTAGTTACAGAGTTCGGCAAATTGATCGTCATCACGTTCTTGAGCGTACTGCTGAAGGCAGATGAATTTATACCTATCTTAACTACCTTATGGGATATGGTACCGGCCTCTCCCAGATCCTCTACGGCTGTCGAAGGCACATTGATCGTCGGTGTATCCTGGCTCCATTTTGTGAGAGCGACGTCACTGCCGTTCTCGAGCACCTGATAGGTAGCTATGACCTTATTGTTTTCATCCTTTACAGAAAACTGCTGACCTGCCTGAGCAGCCGCCAGAGTGGTCTCATCCGTCAGCAGCTCATCCTCTGATGCAGTATCATCCTCAGTTTCCTCTGCAGAAGTCTCCTCGGACGATGCCCCGTCCTCAGGCGCTGTATCATCCTCAGTTTCCTCTGCAGAAGTCTCCTCGGACGATGCCCCATTCTCGGGCTCTGTCCCGTCCGCGGGGACCTTTTCTGCCGTCTCTTCCTCGGAAGAAGGCTCCTCCTCGGACGATGACCCATCTTCGGTCGATGTATCGTCATCGGATGATGACACATCCTCGGATGATGCATCCTCGTCGGTCACGTCTGCGGACACATCCTCCGACGGAGCCTCTTCGTCCGACACGGTCTCTTCAGCTGCATCCTCAGCAGTATCGACTGCTTCCGTGTCAACAGCTGCATCGGCAGCCGTATCTGAAGCTGCCACATCGGATGCGATCTCGTCAGCGTATATCGGCGTCACAGTGCCCGCGCACATTGCCAGTGACACGGCAAATGCAGCGATCTTTCTCCATCTGTTGCTCATAGTACCTCCTTGGGCTTGTAAAAATACCGCCCCGCCTGTATTGGCGGAGCGGTAAGGTCATGTCACGTCGCTCCGGTAAGAGTCGTCCGTTTACTTGTTCTTATATTCGAATACATCACTGGTAACAAGGCCATTGCGGATAGCTATCGCCTTCATAGTAGCACCCTTGGGTATCTGTACTATGCCGGAGGTGCCCCATATGATGCGTCCGTTCTTGACGGTCAGCTTCTGAGTGCCCTCTTCGATAGCAGGGATAGTGCCGTTGAGAGTGTAGATGATATACGAATCCTTGGTCTGAGTGTATACCTTGAACTTGTTGTCCTTAGCAGGACCGGATCTTGTGCAGAGAGGAGCAGCTATCTTAACGTTGAGCACGCCCCACTTCTGTACAGGGCCCCATACGCCGTTGATGTTGGCCTTGAAGTACAGTGCAGCGTTGGAACCGCTGAGAGGAGTATTCAGGAAGATAGTAGTTCCGGGAGATACGCACTTGCTCTTGTCAGTGATGTTGGAGGAGCCGAACTGATAGTAGATCATCGCGTTCTTGTCCTCACAGTTGAAGGTGATGGTCTTGCCGCCGAACGCTGTCTTGGGCTGTACGCTGGCGATGTTGCTAACGATGACTGCCTTCTGCTCGGAAGCCAGCAGCTCGGTATCCTCACCCTGTACGGGTACTACGGTATAGTAGAAGACCTTGCCGCCCGTAGCCTTGGTATCGGTGTAGGTAGTGCCTGATACGGGAGTCTTGGTGAGCAGATCGCCTCTTGCGCCCTTGATGCTGGAGCGGTATACTCTGAACTTCATGCCGGTCGTGCCCTTGGAGGACCACTTGAGAGCTACCTTGCCGCCGCTGAGGGTCGCACTGTTGATCGTTACGCTGATCGTGCTCACATCATACCAGAACTGATACTTCTTCTCGGAAGAAGATATGCCCTGATAGTACTTGTGTATCGCGGTATTGGGCTTGCCGTAGAAGGTAAGACCTGTGTACTTGCCGCTGGTAGAGCTCTTTACGTCTGCACCCGAACCACTGAACGCACCTGTGCCGATAGTCTTGACATTATCCAGCACGATGGCCTGTCTCAGATTACGGCATCCGCTGAATGCACGAGCACCGATCTTTGTGACGTTGCGGGGTATGGTTATGGTCTCAAGAGCGGTGGCATTTGCGAACATATCTTCGGAGATCTCGGTGAAGCCGCTGCCCAGAGTAACACGCTTGAGAGCACCTGCCTGTCTGAAGGCACCCTTCTTGCAGGCGGTGACGCCGTCGGTGAATATGATCTCTTCCAATGTCTGACGGATATTGGCCGCATCACGGTATACTACTGCGGGAGTAGAATTATAGGTCAGGTCGGAGGGATAGAAGAACGCTACAAGGTACCAGTCCTCAGAATCGGGGTTGTTGTTCCATATAGCTCTCTTCACGCTGGTACCGGTGAAGGCGAAGGCACCGGTCCTGGTAACGGTATCGGGAATATCTATCTCGGTGATGCCCAGGCAGAGCATGAACGCGCCCTGACCTATGGTCGTGAGACCGCTGGCAGTGAACTTGGGGTTGGGCATGGAGAGACAGTTGAAGAACGCATAGTTGCCCAGTGTCTTCATGGATGTGGGCATATTCACAGTGGTGAGCTGCTGGCAGTCGAAGAATGCGCATGCACCCAGATCTGTGATATCATCAGGCAGCTTGACGCTGGTGAGGGCGGTGTTCGCAAAGGCACCGGTAGATCCCTCTATCACGGAGAACTTCTGCTGGTCGCCGGCGGGCTTGCCATCCTTGATCTTATAGTAGGAGACGCTCACATCTCTTACGGGGATATACCAGGGCTTCGATCTCGTACCTACGTTGATGTAGGTCGAAGTAGCTGTGAGGCCCGTGCTTCCCTGACCGATCTTGGTGACAGAGGTGGGTATGGTCACGCTGGACAGGTTGTAGCACTGTGCCAGAACGCCGTAAGCGACCTCCTTGGTGCCTTCGGGGAACTTGAACTTAGTGAAGGATGTGCAGGCCTGGAATGCCTGTGCGCCTATGCCGAGGCAGTTGTCGGGAATGGTCACGTCTGCCAGCTCCCAGCAGTTGTAGAACGACTTCTGTCCTATGCTCTGAAGAGTGGAGGGGAAGGTGATCGAAGGAAGTGCGGTGCAGCATGCGAAGGCATTGTTGCCTATCTTCTCAAGGCTGTTGCTGAGCTTTACGACTTCAAGTGCCGTACAGTACTCGAAAGCACCCTCGCATATCTCGGTGGTATCGGCAACGCCGTTCTTTCCGAAGATGACGCTCTGGAGGTTTATGCAGTTGGCAAAGCACTTGCTGCCGACCTTGGGGATATTGCCGTCGATATTTATCTTGTTGAGCTCAAGGCACTGATAGAAGCACTTCTCGGGGAGACCGTTTGCAAGGTTCTTCATCTCCTCGAAGGTAACATCGGTCAGAGACAGGCACACCTCAAAGGCGTTCTTGTCGATGATCGTGATGTTGGTGGGGAGATGGAGCTTCTCCATGTATATGCAGTTGCTGAATGCGCTCTCACCTATGGTAGTAAGAGTATAGGGCATATACATACCGTTGGATGCAGAAAGCTTACCGTCTCTGCCGCCTCTCTTCACATACTGATTATACTTGAGAGCATAACACTTCTTGAATGCATTCTTGCGTATAACGGTAACGTTGGAATCTATGGGAGCCTCTACCAGAGCATAGCACTGCTCAAATGCGCTCTCAGAGATGGTAGCGGACTTCTTTGCCCTGTCCTCCTCGGTCATAGTGCCGCTGGGATCGTACCATTCTACATTGGTTATGTACTTGCAGTCATAGAATGCATAGGAGCCCAGGTTCTCGATCGTGAGCGGGAGGAAGATGTGCGTAAGACTAGCGGGGAGCTCGGGATTAGTAGTTATCTTGGTAGAGAATGCAGCTGTACTGATACCGGTGATATCTCTTCCCTCATAATTGTCGGGAAGCTCGAGCTTTGTGACGCCCGCACCTATGAACTTCAGACCGCTGATGGTCACGTCGCCGGTATAGTTATCGATCTCGACATAGCAGCAGTAATTGTTCAGTTTAGTGGTGCCCTCGAAGGCAGACTTGTTGATATTGTACTTCAGGGTATCGGCATATGTCATTACCTTGGCCATGCCCTTGTAATCAAGATCACTGAGCTTGGAGCAGTCCTTGAAGGCATACGCGCCGATGTAGGTCACGGTATCCGGAATGACAGCCTTGGTCATAGCGGTGCATCCCTTGAAGGTATACTCATCGATCTTCGTCAGGCCTGCGGGGAGAGAGATCGACTTGAGAGCCGAGCAGTTCTGGAACGCATACTTGCCTAAGTTGGTAAGAGCCGAGCCCTTGAAGGTGACAGTCGCCATCGAAGAGCAATTATTGAACGCGTTCTGGCCTATGCTCGTCACACCTGCGGGGATCGTAATGGAAGTAAGACTATCGGTGCATCCGTTGAAAGCATTGTCACCTATGCTGGTAACGTTCTTAGGGATAGTTATCGATGCCAGTTTCGTACAGCCGCTGAAGCAGTTGTTGGGGATCTCGGTGATAGAACTAGAGAGCGCTACCGTTGTCAGGGCCGTGCATCCATTGAACGCATTGATGCCTATCTCCCTAATAGTAGTTTCCGTCGCCGTTATCTTCTCCAGGTTCCTCTTGCCCGAGAATGCGTTCTGACCTATCTGTACTACCTTGTAGGTACCGCCTTTTTCAGGATCTGTGATGGTCTTCGGGATCACTGCCTCTTTAGTGGTCGAACGGGTATCGTTCCATGTCGCGAGCTTTACTTCATTGCCTGTGAGCACCACATACGTAGCGGACAAGTATGTACCATCATAGATCTTGATCTGATCGCCTGTTGCGAGCAGAACGTTCTCATCCGTGAGCAGATCCTCCAGAGCCGTATCATCCTCGGTCTCTTCAGGAGCCTCCTCGGATGTCTCGTCGACAGCAGTATCCTCAGAAGGATCTGCCTCCTTGGGAGCAGCCTCTTCCTCGTCGGCAGGCTTCTCCTCATCAGTAGGAGCATCTTCCTCGTCAGGCTTCTCCTCATCTGCGGGAGCCTCTTCGTCGGCAGGAGCCTCCTCATCAGCGGGCTTCTCCTCGTCGGCAGGAGCTTCTTCCTCGGCAGGAGCCTCCTCGTCAGCGGGGGTCTCTTCACCGGAAGATGTCTCGTCTGCGTCGGCTGTTTCTGTCTCGGCATCTGCCGCATCTGTCACGCCAGATATATCCTCGTCAGTCGTCTCTGCCGTATCTGCCGTCTCGGCAGCATCAGCCACGGTGTCAGCCGCAAAGGTATCGGCAGCATCGCCGATCTCATCTGCGAAAACGGGAGCGAACGTGCCTGCGCACATCGCCAGTGACACCGCAAAGGCAGCGACCTTGCGCCATTTTCTGTTTCTTGTGTCCATTATAACCACCTCTTATATATACTTTGATATAGCTTGTGGGTAAACTCTCTTTCATTATATCATAGGATAAAATTTCATAAATGTACTTCATATGAATAATTTGTAAATTTTATCCTATGAATGTACACCTCTTTGTGACACATGGGGGTCGGTATACTGCTCTCCCTTCATCATATCCGCGTACATCCGTACCCATGGGGTACGGATGTATCCAGATCATTCTAACTTGTCTATGCGTCTCTGGTGTCTGCCGCCCTCGAACTCGGTGGTCAGGAACGTGTCTGCGATCTTGCAGGCAGTTCCGGGGCCTGTCACACGGCCGCCCATACACAGGACGTTGGCATTGTTGTGACGGCGGGTGAACTCCGCCATATAGCAGTCGGTACACAGCGCTGCGCGTATGCCGCGTATCTTGTTGGCTGCCATGGAGATGCCTATGCCTGTGCCGCATATCAGCAGCGCCTTCTCAGCCTCGCCCGACAGCACCTTCGCACATACTTCCTTTGCTACATCGGGGTAATCGACGCTCTCGCCGTTCACGCTCCCCGTCTCAGAGACCTCGTAGCCCTGCTCCCTGAGGTGTTCTACGAGCTCCTTCCTCAGAGCATATCCTCCATGGTCGCTCCCTATCATTATCATAGCTGATCCTCCTTAGTCATCG
>JAFYEQ010000117.1 GCA_017544185.1 Oscillospiraceae bacterium | reverse complement strand
TGTCGCCCTCGGTGGTCTCGGCGATCAGCGCCATAGTGCGTACCACCTCGATGGGATGCTTGCCCGCAGCCGTCTCGCCGGAGAGCATTATAGCCTATGTGCCGTCGTATATGGCGTTGGCCACGTCGGTTATCTCCGCTCTCGTGGGACGGATATTGGTGATCATGGACTCCAGCATCTGGGTAGCGGTGATCACCTGCTTGCCCGCATGATAGCCCTGACGTATGAGCCTTTTTTGTATAGCGGGGATCTGCTCGAAGGGGATCTCCACGCCCATATCGCCTCTTGCTACCATGATGCCGTCGGCCACGTCCAGGATCTCCTCGATGTTGTCCACGCCGTCACGGTTCTCTATCTTGGCGATTATACGCGGCGATGACCAGCCCAGGGACTTTATGAACTTGCGAAGATATGCCACGTCAGCCGCACTGCGCACGAAGGACGCAGCTATGAAGTCGTAGCCCGTCTTTGCTCCGAACTCCAGATCGCTCATATCCCTCTCTGAGAGATAGGGCATGGACAGCTCCACACCGGGGACGTTTATGCCCTTGTGGTCGCTTATCACGCCGCCGTGTATGACCGTGGTGTATATCTCCTTGCCCTTCACGCTGTCTACTCTGAGCTCTACCGCACCGTCGTTGATGAGTATCGCCACGCCCCGCTTCACGTCGTCAGGGAGCCCGAGGAAGGATACACAGGCACGCTTGGCCGTGCAGTCACATTCATCGGTGGTCAGCACGAACGTGTCACCGTCCATTATCTCCACAGGACCTCCGGAGAAGGTACCCAGACGGATCTCGGGCCCCTTGGTGTCAAGGAGCGTCGCCACGGGGAGCCCCAATTCCTCGCGTATGCGCACTACCTGATCGTAGCGCCTCTTGTGGTCTTCGTATGTGCCATGTGAAAAGTTGAAGCGGGCAACGTTCATGCCCTCCTTCATCATGGCACGGAGCACATCATCGTCATCCGTCGACGGCCCCATAGTGCATATTATCTTTGTCTTTCGCATCATGCCCTCCATATCCCCGTATGAGCTCCCGGCTTTGCAGGGAGCTCATGTCAGTATCTTGCTCAGCCCAGCAGCTTTACCATTACTGCCTTCTGTGCGTGCAGACGGTTCTCTGCTTCGTCAAATATCTCATCAGCGTGAGACTCGAACACCTCTTCGGTGATCTCCTCACCTCTGTGAGCGGGCAGGCAGTGCTGTACGATAGCGTCCTTGTGAGCAGCGCCCATAACTGTGTCGTTCACCTGGAAGCCCGTGAATGCCAGACGGCGCTGCTCAGCCTCGCCCTCCTGGCCCATGGAAGCCCATACGTCGGTGTATACCACGTCTGCATCCTCTGCAGCCTTGGCAGGATCGTTCGTCAGCGTGAACCTGTCGCCGTACTTCGCAGCGAACTCAAGTACGGTGGGATCGGGACGGTAGGTGTCGGGGCATGCGATAGCCACGTCCATGCCTACTGTGAGACCGCCTACTATAAGGGAGTTGGCCATATTATTGCCGTCGCCGATGTAGGTCAGCTTCAGTCCGTCGAACTGTCCCTTGTATTCGCGTATGGTCATCAGGTCTGCCAGTACCTGACAGGGATGGCAGTAGTCGGTGAGACCGTTTATGATGGGTATGGATCCGTAGGTGGCCAGTGCCTCTACCTCGGCCTGCTCGAAGGTGCGGATCATTATACCGTCAAGATAGCGGGACAGCACACGAGCCGTGTCCTGTACAGGCTCGCCGCGGCCTATCTGAAGATCGCGGTTGGAGAGGAACAGTGCCTGACCGCCCAGCTGGTACATGCCCGTCTCGAAGGATACTCTGGTCCTGGTGGAGGCCTTCTGGAATATCATGCCAAGGGTCTTGCCCTCAAGACGATGATGCTTGATGCCGTGAGCCAGCTCATACTTGAGCTGGTCGGCGAGATTGAGTATATCTATGATCTCTTCCTTGGAGAGATCTGCCATTTTCAGCAAATGCTTGTTCATATCATACCTCCGAGAGAATGCCCTTGAGTATCTCAAGGCCCTTGTCTATCTGTTCATAGCTTATGGTGAGAGGCGGGAGCAGACGCACCTTTTCCTTTGCGGTGAGTATCAGCAGCCCCTTCTCGGCAGCCTTTTCCAGTACATCGTGCGCATTGGCCTTGGTGAGTATCACGCCGATCATCATGCCCATGCCAGTGACGCCTTCCACACCGTCCATATCCAGCAGCTTCTGGGTGATGTACCATCCCTTGCGCTGCACCTCATCGAGGAAGCCCTCGGATGTGAGCCTGTCAATGACTACCATGGCACCTGCACAGGCTATGGGGTTGCCGCCGAAGGTGGAGCCATGGGTGCCGGAGGTCAGTACGTCCTTGCACTTCTCTCCCGCAAGACAAGCTCCCATGGGGATGCCGCCTGCGATGCCCTTTGCGAGAGTGGTAACGTCGGGCTTCACGCCGAACTGCTCCGATGCCAGCACGGTGCCTGTCCTGCCCATGCCGCTCTGTACCTCATCTGCGATGAAGACAAGATCGTTCTCCTCGCAGAGCCTCTTTACCTCCTTGACGAACTCGGGCTCCATGCGGTTGACGCCGCCTTCGCCCTGTACGAACTCTATCATCACAGCGCATATGCTCTTATCGGATGCTATCAGCTCTGAGAGCGCAGCCGTATCATTGGCGGGGGTGTGTACGAAGCCGGGGGTGAAGGGGAAGAAGTACTGATGGAACACGTCCTGTCCTGTGGCAGAGAGCGTTGTTATGGTCCTGCCGTGGAAGGAGTCGACCAGCGTCACGATAGTGCCGCGTCCTTCACCGTACTTGTCGAAGGAATACTTACGCGCGATCTTTATAGCGCACTCGTTGGCCTCGCCGCCCGAGTTGCAGAAGAATACGCTGTCGTATCCCGTCACGGTGCAGAGCTTCTCTGCATAGTCTGCCTGTATCTTGGTGTAGAAATAGTTGGAGGTATGCTGTATCGTGCGTACCTGAGCGCATACCGCATCTGCCCATGCGCTGTCACAGTAGCCAAGACTGTTGGTGCCGATGCCGCTGCCGAAGTCGATGTACTCCTTGCCGTCCTCATCGTGAGCATCCGTACCGCTGCCGCTCTCAAGTACGATGGGGAGCCTGCCGTAGGTGTGCATCACGTGCTCGTTGAATTTCTCTATCGTAGACATATTGTCACCTCTTAAAATATACCCGTATCTGTCTGCGCGTATTCCTCTTCGGTATAGACCTTGCCGTAGGGCGTCAGGTCTGCCCTGTCCGTAAGGAACATGGTGCGTATCAGATCGTCCGCCTGTGAGGCGGAGAGCCCGGGGGCTATGTAAGGGCCTCTGTCGGTCTCCATGACCGCTGCGCGTATGCGCATATCGTAGTATATATGGCTGCACTCGGCGGCGAAAAGCCGACTGTGTGCATCGTTTGCCAAGATCCTCATCCCAGTGCTATCACCTCGAACTCCAGATCCTCGTACTCATCCGCGTAGAAGCCCTGGACCAGCGTGTCATACTCGAACTCATCCACCTCTGTGGTATCCGAGTAATGCTCGTAGGTGCCGTCGTTCATCTTGTAGGAGGAGTATTTGCTGCCGGGGAGCACCAGATCGTCGGTATACTCCGCGGTGTATATCTCATCATAGGAGGAGCGGCAGAAGGTGCATATCTTCCTCTTTTCCCTGTTCACCGCGTGACGGTATACAGGCTCGCCGCCCTCGTAGGATATATCCATATCCATCATATCGTAGTAGGATGCGGGGGTCTCGTAGTACTGCGGCATCTGCCCCATGCAGACCAGCCCGTCTCTGTAGGTGTATATCATCAGCGAGTATCCTGTCTCGATATCCTCGCCGTCAAAGACATAGTCATATGTGGTGATCAGCTCATCGACGCCGTCCCCGTTCAGGTCCGTGAGACATTTGCTGTATACCACATGGTCGTCGGAGCTCTCTGCCAGACAGGTGCATATACGATCATACGCCGTCTGAGGATCCGAGGGCTCGAATACCGCTTCTATCACCTCCGGATACAGAGGGTAGGATCTGCCCAGAGTGATGTACTGCTTGCCGAACCACTCATCGAAGGCAGCGTAGTATTCCTCCTTGGTGCAGGGGGACCCGTTCATGCTGGCCTCGATCTCGGTGTACTTCCCGTTGATGCCGTCGTACTCGTTGTATGCGGTGAGGGAGCATATGCTCTCCAGCTTGCCGTCCTTTATCTCGTATAACTCGTTGTACAGACCGCCCATGCCACCGTACATGCTGTTGATCTGACGGGTCTCGGGGAAATAGTACAGCTCGCCGGTGGAGCCCGCAACGCCTGTGAACACCACATTGCCGTTCTTATCGAGGGAGTATATCTCCACCGCAGCCGCATGGAACTCACCTGTGGATATCATCAGCTCGGGAGTACCATTGCCGCCTATGTCGTATACCGAGAACCACATCTGGGACAGCTCGTCCTTGTCCTTGTTCTCGTCTGCCATCTTGGCGAGCTTTGCGGAGTAGGCCTTCTTGTAGCGCTCATCTACCGTGGGGTCGAAGGGCTCTGCGGCAGTCGTCTCGGTCTGGGAGACCGTGGCCTCCTCGGAGGTCTCGGGCTCTGTCTCGGTCGGGGTCGTCTCTGTGGTGGTCTCGGTCTGTGAGACCGTGGTCTCCGGTGAGGTCTCTGTGGTGGTCTCCGACACAGGAGCCTCAGTCACCGCAGAGGTATCCGAAGACGATGCAGCAGTGCCCGTATCGGAGGGTGTGTTCCCCGACGTGCATCCTGTAAGTATGAGCTCTGCCAGCACGGCCGCTGCAAGAGCGATAGTTATCTTCTTTCTCATATCTCTTCTCTCTCAGTTCTCTTTAGATGTACACATCAGATGAACTGCGTACCGATGCCCTCATTGGTGAGCAGCTCTATGAGTATGGAATGGGCGATGCGCCCGTCGATTATTACCGTCTTCTTCACGCCGCGTCTGACGGCCTCCACGCAGCAGTCTATCTTGGGGATCATGCCGCCGCTTATGATGCCCTGACGCTTCAGGAAGGGGACCTCGCTCACCTGTACCTCGGGTATCAAAGTGTCGGGATCGTCCTTGTCACGAAGAAGTCCCTTGATATCCGTCATCAGCACCAGGTTCTCCGCTGACAGCTCTGCAGCTATGCGTGCAGCTGCGGTATCCGCATTGATGTTGTACGCCTGTCCCTTCTCGTCGCAGGCAACGGTGGCGATGACGGGCACGTACCCGTTGTCCAGCGCATCTCTGATCGGCTTGGTGTCTACCTTGTCTGTCTCGCCCCCGTAGCCCAGATCTGCCTCGGCCTCCATCTTGTGGCACAATATCATGCCGCCGTCGATGCCGCACATGCCGAGAGCCTTGCCGCCGTGATTTGCAAGATGAGCTACCAGCTCCTTGTTCACCTTGCCCGAGAGCACCATCTTGACTATGTCCACGGTCTCTGCGTCGGTATATCTCAGACCGTTGATGAACTTGCTCTCTATGCCTACTCTCTTCAGCATATCATTTATCTCGGGGCCGCCGCCGTGTACCAGCACGACCTTCACGCCT
>JAFYEQ010000010.1 GCA_017544185.1 Oscillospiraceae bacterium | reverse complement strand
CAACAAGACATCCCAGCGCGGTCTCATAGCACATTACACAGCTATAGCAGATGCAGTGAATATCCCCTGCATACTCTACAATGTGCCTTCGCGTACAGGCGTGAACATCAATGTCGACACCCTTAAGACACTGGCAAAGCATAAGAATATAGCAGCCGTAAAGGAAGCCAGCGGGAACATCTCCCAGATCGCGAAGGTATTCGCTGAGTGCGGCGACCTCATAGATGTATACAGCGGCAACGACGATCAGATCGTACCGATAATGTCACTGGGCGGCAAGGGCGTCATCTCCGTGCTCTCCAACGTGGCTCCCTCTCAGACCCATGCTATCACACAGGCCTGTCTCGACAACAACTATCCCGAGGCTGCAGCTCTCGCTGCAAAGTACCTGTCTCTGGCCAATGCTCTCTTCTGTGACGTGAACCCTATACCCGTCAAGGAAGCTCTGAATATGATGGGCATCGAAGCAGGTCCCTGCAGGCTTCCTCTGTATGAGATGGAAGACAGCAAGAAGGATCTTCTGCGCAAAGAGCTGGTACGCGCAGGACTGATCAAATGAGGTGTTGTGATATGGTGAACATAGCAGTTACCGGCGCGAACGGTCACATGGGCAAGGTGATAACCTCTGTAGTGCTTGGCAGAGATGACTGCCAGATCGTGGCAGGCATAGACATCAATACCGCTTCCAACGGTATATTCCCCATCGTAGCTAAGCCCGCAGATCTCCCCGTTCGTCCCGACGTGATAATAGACTTCTCCAACCCCTCCGCTCTTGACGGGATACTCGATTACTGCAAGGCCAACAAGGTGGCAGCGGTGATATGTACCACCGGCTATACCGATGAGCAGAAGGCGCAGATCACAGCTGCATCCGCTGAGATCCCGGTGTTCTTCACCTTCAACTGCTCTCTCGGCATAAACCTGCTCGCAGATCTTGCAAAGAAGGCCGTAAGAGTGCTCGGAGGTCAGTTCGACATCGAGATCCTTGAGAAGCATCATAACCAGAAGGTGGACGCTCCCAGCGGTACTGCTCTCCTGCTGGCAGATGCGATCAACTCCGCGTCGGATATCGACTATGAGTATGTATACGACAGGCACAGCGTCAGAAAGAAGAGAGGCGCTAAGGAGCTGGGCATATCCGCCATCAGAGGCGGTACCATCGTGGGCGAGCATGATATCATATTCGCAGGACGCGATGAGGTGATCACCCTCTCACATCATGCCGCATCCAAGGAAGTCTTCGCGGTAGGCGCTGTGAATGCGGCAGTATTCATGGCTGGAAAACCTGCCGGGATGTATGATATGGGCAGTCTCATAGATGAGGCCTGATCTGTACAGATACACCCAAGGACGGCATTACCGTCGATATTAACTTAATAATGCCCGAAAGCGGTCCGTATCGCTTTCGGGCATTTTGTTACTGTAAGATCAGAATATATCCTTGAGCTCGGATAGACCTTCGATGATGTGATCCGGGACCTTCTTAGAGCTTTCGAGATGTTGATATACCGAGAAGCCCTGTTTTATCCATACCGTGCTCATACCAAGATCCATTGCGGGATAGATATCATTGTCCAGCCTGTCTCCGATCATCACGGCATCTCCGGCGCTACATCCCGCTATGTCAAGCGCCTTCAGGAATATCTCTCTGTCCGGTTTTGCGATACCCGCTTCGGCAGAGGCGACTACTACATCGAACCATCCCCGTATCCCATATCTTCCCAGACGCTGTTCGGTGCCGGGAGGCTGATTTGCTATGACACCGAGCTTATACTCTTTCCGATAAAGGTGAGCGAGTATCTCTGCAGCATCAGGGTACAATATCTCATCCTCGGAGTGCCATGGGGTACGTTTCAGTCCGAAGAAGTTCATGGCTTCGATATCTCCCCGCATATTCTGCTCCGCGAAATACCTGCGCTTTTCGTTGAACTGTTCATATGTGATGTCGGTCCCCGAGATAGCATCCCGGATCCTGTGATCGTATGCCTTAGTCTCGTCCACGAGCGTGGTCCCTACATCAAAGAACAGCCATTTTGTGATCTTATCACTCATGTTATCCCCACCTTTCGTAGCTATTATAATACTTTCGTGAAGGTATGTCAAGGATAATATAGGTTCGGAGCGGCGGGGGCAAGCCCACATCCTACAGTATCACTACAAGGAAAAGTTACCGAGCCGCAGATAAGCCCGACCAAAGAAATGCATCAGCGAAAGGGCTGTCGGCACTGCCGACT
>JAFYEQ010000009.1 GCA_017544185.1 Oscillospiraceae bacterium | reverse complement strand
TCCACCCTCCTATTATTCCATAATGAGGCCTTCCATACTCTCGCCTCTCAAAGGATCTTCCGTCCGTTGACGGTGAGCGAGAACTCGGCGCCCAGCACATGGGCTGCCTTGGTACACATCATCATCCTGCCGAAGAAGATCTCGAAGTAGTCGTACATCGTACATATCTCCTCGTCTATGGTGAGGGACAGGACGATCTGCTTCCTGTCGGGGGAGAACTCAAGGTCGGAGCCGGTGACCGCGTAGTTCACGCGGTCATGGATATCGAACTGGGATCTGTCCCTTGTGCGCACTCTGCTGCGGCGCACGTCCGACTTGTCAGCTATTATGATAGCTGCGGTCATGGCATCGGAAGCATAGCCTGTGGTCTCGTCGTGGTTGGCTATGGCCGACACCACCGCCACCCGGTCCTCCATAGGCATATCCGTGCCTCGCAGGATCTCATTGGCCAGCAGCGCACCGTATTCCGCATGGTGGCTGCGGTTGAGGGCGTTGCCTATATCATGCATGAAGCCCGCGATCATGCCCAACTCGATCTCCTTATAGCTGTACCCGAAGACGGTCAGTATCTCCCCTGTCCTCTCCGCCACCAGCTTAGTATGAGCTGTGGAATGGTCGGTGTACCCGAGAGAGCCCAATATCTCATTGCCCTTCTTGTAGTACTCGAGCACCTCTTTGTTGGCGCATATCTCTTTATAAGTCATAACATGATCTCCTTTAGGAGCCGGAAGTGCGGAGCGGTGGGGCCAAAGGCTCCACAGCTGCCCGATCCGGACATTATCTTTCTCGCTGTGATGTTCATAGAAAAGTTACACAGATCTTGATATTTATGCTTTGGATGCAAAAAACGCGGTATTTGGATCGTTATGTCTGCATATGATATCAAAAAAAACATCGTTTTTGGTCGGATACGGCTATTTGACAGCAGACAGACAAAGATGTATGATATAGATGGGTGATGCGGTCGCGCTCATCTGTCACGTATCATCAGCAGTATCCGCGATCTGAGCCCGCCCTTTTTTGCCAGCGCCCTGAGCCTGATGTTCATGTCCTCTGCCGTGCCTGCATCTTCCTCGGTCAGCTCCCTTTCGGAATAGAGCACATCCTCGTATATGGGGATGAAGCCCGTCAGGGACGATACATCCTGTCTGTCCGACTGCGCTATCCTGTCCCTGAGCTCCGCAAGGGTCTCCCCTTCCTCCATACCAAAGCCGAGGATCCCGAGTATGCGAATGCTCTGTCGGGCGGTATACCTGCATCTGTCGCACAGGCTCATGCGGGAATACATCCGTCGGGACACTGCGCGGCTGATAAGATAAAAGGCTATGAGGAACACCATCACTGCCAGCGAAGGTATGATGAATATCAGAGGATCTATCCTCTTCTCCTCCACGATCGGCTCCTCGTAGTCCAAAGACGGCAGATCCACCGTCACGGGCTCGGGCACATCGGGGATATCATCTGTCTCCCTCTCTGCCACATCCCAGCCTGTCGGTACCGCAAAGCCGGGCGTAGGCTCGAAGGCGATCCAGCCCACGTCGTCGAAATACACCTCCGGCCATGCGTGGGCGCTGCTCTGACGGACGATCATAGCTCCATTCTCTCTTCTGACGTTGAAGCCCTGCACATACCTACAGGGTATCCCCATCTCGTTGGCCATGAGCACGAAGGCTGTGGCGTAGTGCATACAGTATCCCCTGCGGGACTGCAGCAGGAAGTAGTCGAGAAAGCTCCTGCCGTCGGTGACGGTATCGGGAAGAGGTCCGCATTCGGCGTCATAATCCATACTGCTGAGATATGTCTGCAGACGCGCTGCGGTGTCATACCTCGTAACTGCGCCTTCCTGTATACCGTCGAGCAGCTCACGCACCCTATCCGATACGCCGCAGGGGCGGCAGTACTTCTCGTACACCTCCCTGTGGTAGCTCTGCAGGTCCGCATAGGTGAAGCCGTCTTTGCCGAACACGGTCTCGTTCCTTGCGGTCTGCTCCCATTCCTCCTCGGATATGGGCGAGGCGTTCTCCGCCAGTCTCTCCATCACCCTGCCGCCGTGGTTGACCACATAGCAGGACACATAGTAGCCGTCGCGGTAGCCCAGCTTCATATCGGTGACGATGCTGCCGTCCTTCTCGGATATGCCCATATCCTTGACCTTGATGTCGATATCCTTCTTGCGCATATCCAGGTTCTTGCGTATGGTGCTCTCCAGCCTGATCTTGGCGGGAGAGAATATATACCTGGTATTATAGAACAGGCTCTCGCACTGCATATCGT
>JAFYEQ010000116.1 GCA_017544185.1 Oscillospiraceae bacterium | reverse complement strand
GCATGTTCTCATCGTTGAAGCGCTCTATGGGATGGAAGTAGTTGTCCATAGACACCACCTCCGCCTTGTACCCCATAGATGCAAGGCAGTCCGCCACCCGCATAGCCGTGGTGGTCTTGCCCGACCCGGAGGGGCCCGAGATCAGCACGATGGGCACGTCCCTGTTGATTATCTCTATGGCAGCATCCTGTATATACGCCGAATAGTTCTCCTCGGCTATGGAGACGAAACTCTCCGGATCGCGGAGGCGTCTGTTTATGGATATATATCTATATATTTCATGGTATCACCTTTACGCTGCGGCCTACGGTCTCATCCCGTCACGGCCTTATTTAAAAAAACAACTCCCGAAGATCGGGAGCGTTGGGAACATGCCCCGGGAACTGTCATACATCATCAAAGTTACCGGGAATGTGGAGCTGTTTCTTTGGTATCCTCTTCAGAGGCGAATAAGTGAACTTGTTGCAGCTGGAATCTCCCTCTACAACGCCCTTTTTCTCGCACAGCACCTTACCGCCGTTCTTGGCTCTCGTACCGAACTGACAGTACTGGCACATAGGGACTATGTTCTCACCAAAATATCTCTTTTTTGCCATATCCCATCCATCCTTTCACGCCGACACGGACAGATGCACCGAGGCTTCCGACCCCACATCTGTCCATATACATTATACCATATCCCGTCCGATCTGTCTATATTATTTTGGTACACTTAACATAAAATCAGCGTTTCGCACAAAAACGGGAGATGATTTTTGATATTTAGCGTTCTATCACGATAAAGCAATAACGCTCTCAGCGAAGCTCCTGCCCTTTTCTGTTAGCGCGGTCCTATCCTCATCTGAGGGCGCGAAGCATACCTTCATCAGCTCCTCGTCCGCCTTCAGGCCCAGCCCCTTGGCGCGGTCCGCCATATTCCCGCAGGCCTCGCCGCTCCAGCCGTAGGAGCCGAACATGAGCGCGGGCTTGCCGCGGTCGGTGACGGCACTGACCATGCCGAGCACGCTGTATACAGGCGGCAGCGCATCACGGTTCAGGGTAGGCGAGCCGAACATATATCCTGCCGATGTGCGCACTGCCTCCGCGAGGGTATCTCCGTCCGTGCCTGTGATCTCGTATATCTTGATATGAGCTCCCGCAGACTCCGCGCCTTTGGCCAGCGCCTCCGCCATGGCCTTGGTATAGCCGTAGGCAGACACGTAGAATATAGCTATCTTCTTCGGGTCGAGTGCTCCTATGCTGTCCTGCGCCCATCTGTCGTACATGTCGTTCACGGCCATGACCATCTTATGCAGCACAGGCCCGTGAGACGTGCACACCATATCCGGGGACAGCCCGCGAAGGATCTCGGCGCCCTTGCGCACCGCCTGCGGGAAGGGCCCGAAGATGTAGGTGTAGTATCTTTCCATCTCCTCCAGATAGGCTCTTTCGTCCGTTATCTCATCGTCGATAGCCTCGCCGCAGTAGGGGCTCCCCAGGAAGTCGCAGGTGAACGCCGTCTGCAGCTCCTCGCACCATGTGAATATGCTGTCGGGCCAGTGCAGGTTCGGAGCCGACAGGAACTTGAGGGTATAGCCGCCAAGATCCAGCACGGATCCGTTCTTCGCCACCACGGAGCTGATATCCCTGTTGAGTATGTTCTTTATGTTCTTTATAGCGGGAGCGGATGCGTATACCACCGCGTCGGGAGCCAGATCCAGTATCTTCCCGAGGGAGCCGCTGTGGTCGGGCTCGGTATGGTCGCAGACGATATAGTCTATCTCCTCCACCGGGCATATCTCGCGGATATTCGCGATCAGCTCATCCGAGCATTTGTCGTGTACGGTCTCGATCAGACAGGTCTTCTCCCCCCTGATGAGGTATGCATTATACGTGGTCCCCCTGTCGGTGGGCACGATCACATCGAACACCTTGAGCCCGGGATCCCTGGCTCCTACGTGGTACAGTCCTTCTTTGAGCTTTATCATATATCGTTCCTTTCATCCGCAGGAGACCATAGTCTCCCGATCGCTTTATCAATAATACTTATGATCTGCGTTGTTATCGCCGGCAGGGGGCATGAGAACGGTGATCTCCCCCGCAGCTGCTGCCTTGGCGTAATCCAGCGCAGACGTGAAGCGTTTCGGGCTGTCCACGCCGCCGCCATACCACCTGTCGGTGGTATTATGTGCATCCGAGCCCCCCGTACCCGGGAGACCGTACCACCCGGCGTAGATCGCTGCGCGCTCGTTGGGAGCAGGATCCGCGTGGGATGCGTTGTATATCTCCACCGCGTCACAGAGCGTGGGGCAGTGCATGGTCCCGCGTATATACCAGCTCTCCCTGAAGGGATGCGCCTGTATCACCATCCCCCCGCATTTGTGTACCAGCTCCAGAAAGTCGGGTATGGACAGGCTCATCATATCCGGATAGCTCAAGAGCCAGTCCTTGTCGAGCCCGTATATCAGGTAATCCGATCCTCCGTCTCCGTACTCTATGCCGAAGAACACGTCCAGCCCGATCTCATCGCCTCTCGCTTTGGCGTGCTCGTACCCCGAGCAGTATCCCTCCACCCATTCGTCCCAGGGGAGGGACCTGTCTATACAGGTGTTGCCGTTGAAGAAGTGATCTGTGACTATGATGCCGGTGTACCCCGCCTTCTTGTACATGTCCGCCATCTCGGCGGCAGTGGAGTCGGCGCAGGCGCTCACCTCCGAGGTATGCATATGAGTCTCGTATCTGTACAGCTTTTCCATCGTGAACTGCTTGCCTTTCTACCCGTGTATCACACGGGACTGCTGTTACCGTTTTGTAACTGCATTTCTTCCATTTGTAATTACATTATAGCATTTTTTTCTTGACATTGCAACCGATAAATGATAAAATTTATATTACAGGGAAATACCATGGATCTCATCCCCCGCCTTCGGCACTTGACGGCGGGGGATGATGATCACAGAAACAGATCAAAGGAGGCTAATATGACGTATCAACGCAGAAGATCCGCAGTGTTCGCGGTCATCATGGCTCTGCTGATGGCATTGTCCGTCATCATGCTGATCCCTCATGATGCCTACGCACTGGGACTGAACAGAACGAGTTTCACGCTCACCAAGGGCTACAGCACCACTCTCAAGGTGAACGGCAGCTCCGCCACCCCCAAATGGTCGTCCGCAGATACATCCGTTGCGACCGTATCCAGCTCCGGCAAGGTAGTCGGCAGAGGTGCGGGCACAACTAAGATAAGCTGTGTAGTT
>JAFYEQ010000115.1 GCA_017544185.1 Oscillospiraceae bacterium | reverse complement strand
TGATCCAGGTTCTGCGCCAGACACATATTCTCTATCTCATCGGCGATGGATATGATCACGCTGCCCGATACGGGACGCTTCTTGACAGCAAAGGACAGGCCCTGTATCAACTTATTGCGGTCGAAGGGCTCATATGTGTTGTCCTTCTTGTTCACAAGAAGCTCGGGGCGCTCCACCTGCTCATATGTGGTGAACCGCCTCATACACTCGGGACAACTCCTCCTGCGTCTCTGCTTATCCTCTGCATCTCTGCTGTCTATGACCTTGGTATCGTCGCAACCGCAATATGGACAACGCATAGACTACCTCCACTTTAAACTTGCGACCGCCTCGAGCAGAGGCTCACGACGGTCCTCGATCTCATCCGATACTACTCTGTCCAGCGCATACTTCAGCGCTTTTCCGATGTCCTCGCCGCGTATGCCCAGAGCTGCCACGTCATTGCCGTTGATGGCTAGTCCGCTGATGTCGGTGCAGCCTCCGTTGTCCACATACTCCAGCACCTTGTCGCGCAGGGGTATCAGCGCTCCTGCACGGGTATTCGGCGCTCCCTTGGACACATTGTCCGCCACTGCCACGTCTATCAGGTCACAGAACAGCTCGCGTCCCAGCTTCCCGTACAGCAGACGGCAGTGCATCTCGGCATGGGTCCTGGCGGGAGCCAGCTCATGGTAACGCACCAGAGCGGTAACGTCGGCGATGGTACGCTTGTCGAAGCGAAGTCTGGTGAGTATCTTCTCTGCGGTGACGGCGCTCGCTTCATCGTGGCCTGCAAAATGTCGGCTGCCGCCGTACTCATTGCAGTAGGACGGCTTCTCGATATCATGGAGCATCATGGCAAGGCGCACTCTCTTCACGGGAGGCGACGCCTGCACTGCTTTGGCGATATGCGTCCATACATCATATGCATGATAGCGGCTCTTCTGGTCAAAGCCCACGCAGGGCGCTATCTCGGGTATGGGCACAGAGAGTACATCATAATACTCACAAAGTACCCTCTCCGGCTCCTTTCCCGTAAGCAGCTTTGTGAGCTCCTCGGCTATGCGCTCCACCGCGATCTCGCGGAGCAGCTCTTTGCGGTCGTGGAGCGCATCGGATGTGGCCTTGTCTATCTTGAAGCCCAGCACCGACGAGAAACGGAGCGCCCGCATTATCCTGAGCGCATCCTCCTCCACCCGTTCCACGGGGTCGCCCACGCTGCGTATGATGCCGCGCTCAAGATCCTCGCGGCCTCCGCAGATATCTATTATCCTGCCGTCATCGGGATCCATCATCATGGCATTGATGGTAAGATCCCGACGGGCTATATCCTCCTCGGGAGTACGGGAGAACGTGACCGTATCGGGACGGCGTTTATCGGAATATACACCGTCGGAGCGGTATGTAGTGATCTCTATGTTCTCGCCCTCGGATACCACGCACACCGTACCGTGAGCTGCTCCCTGCAGCAGTGTGCGGTGATCGGCGAACAGGCTCATGACCCGATCCGGGAGCGCATCGGTAGCGACATCATAGTCATGAGGGGTCCTCCCCATGAGGATATCGCGGACACAGCCCCCTGCAAGGTACGCATCGAAGCCGTTGGCTCTGAGCCTGCCTGTAACAGCGGTGACGTATGACGGTATCATTTGTCCTCCACAAGGCATATCGCATGAGCGGATATGCCCTCACATCTGCCTGTAAAGCCCAGCTTCTCTTCGGTGGTGGCCTTGACATTGACCCTGTCAGCGTCTATCCCGCAGGCATCGGCTATGTTCCTTCGCATGGAGAATATGAAGGGAGCGAGCTTGGGCACCTGCGCTACTACGGTGCTGTCGATATTTACGATCCTGTAGCCCTTCTCGCCTGCCAGACGTACTACCTCGCGCAGCATCTCTATACTGTCGGCATCCTTCCACCTGTCGTCCGTATCGGGAAAGTGCTGACCGATATCTCCCATACCGCACGCGCCCAGCACGGCGTCCATAATGGCGTGAGTGAGCACGTCCGCATCGGAGTGCCCTACAAGACCTACGATATGATTGATATGACAACCGCCTATGATCATCCTGCGGTCAGGCGCCAGCCTGTGTACGTCATATCCCTGTCCTATCCTCATACCCATATCATCATCCCTTACTTAGCGATGCGTATCAGTTCTTCGGGCGTCACAGCTGTGACGTCGATGTATCCAGATCTCCTTGCTTCTCTTGATGCATGATGATCGCCTCGGCTATGGCGATATCCTCGGGTGTGGTGATCTTTATATTGGTATACACCGACGGCGTGACACATA
>JAFYEQ010000114.1 GCA_017544185.1 Oscillospiraceae bacterium | reverse complement strand
CTACCGTGGTAGGCAGCGGCGCTGGTTTTGGTATCGTCTGCCTTACAGAATTATGAGATAGAAAAACGGTAATCAGAGATCCGGAAGAAAGGCCTAAAAGATCATGTTAAGCTTATTTCTTACAATAGGCGAGCTGACCTTGGGAGCAGCAGCCATTACTTGTATTATAGTATCGCAGCTACCATCATCACAGTCACCGGTCTTTCCGCTACCGCAGGAGCAGTCACCTATATCAATACTGCTCCTACATATACACCCGTCAGCACCGTATACTACTCCGGTGTACGCATGAACGCCGTCCCTGTCACCATCAACGGATACAGGCTCACCTCCACCCGCAATGTCAACAACAATATAGCTCAGGCTACATTCGCATGCGGCGGCATGAACGTGACCGTCCGCAAGGCAGTCGGCTCTACCGGGATCTCTACCTCATATCCCGGCACCTACCGCACCTCCATAAGAGGCCGGGCAGTAGAGTTCAAGGGCACCCGTCAGGGCTACTACACCGCTACCTGGAGAAACGGCCAGTACAACTACGTCGTAAAGAGCAGCCATCCCTTTGATATGGCTCAGATGACCGGCTTCGTAGCAGCAATGATGAACGCTTGACGCTGATACGCGCGACAGATACGATCCCCGCCTTTTGGGCGGGGATCGTGTGTGTATCGTTCCGCTTCCGATCGTTTTATCGGAAAGAGACGCAACTGCCGGCACAGTTGCCGTGGGCAATAGACTTCTGTCTTCAAGCTTTTAGTGATGAGGGTCGACACATAGGTCGACCCCTACCAGATCTCAACGCTCCCTAACTCCTAATTCCTGACTCCTAACTCTTTCAAGGACTTCAGGTATCTCTTGCGCTCGTACATCTTCTTGTCGGCACGGTCGAAGACGGTGGAGGAGGATATGTCCTCTTCGGGATCGAAGTCGGCCAGGCCTGTGGATATCACCACCCTGCCCTGCCGCTGGTTCTCCTCCACCACGTCCTCCAGATCGTTCAGCAGATCATGTCTGCTCTCGTAGTCGGAGCCCTCCAGAAGTACGGCGAACTCATCGCCGCCTATACGGAACACGGGACTATGACAGAACTGCCTGCATATCAGCATACAGCCCGCCTTGATGTAGTTGTCGCCCTCCTCATGGCCCAGCTGGTCGTTGACCGCCTTGAGGCCGTTGAGGTCGCATACGATCAGGCCGAAGGCCTTTATGGTGCCGCCGGATATGCCCATGTCCAGCTTCTGCATACGCTCCAGATATGCCCTCTTGCTCTTGACGCCCGTGAGAGGATCGGTATACGCCATATCCAGCGCCGAGCCCAGCTCCTGTTCATGCTCCTGTTCGCGCCGCAGGGTCTGCTCCAGCTGCACCTTGTACGCGTCCTTCTCCCCCTCCAGTACGGTCGCATGTGACATGAACACGAACACGATGACCACCGTCAGTGCGATCATGGAGAGCACTATGATGACGGCCTTGTGGGAATCGAGTATACTGTCATACCACTCCGCATCAAAGTCTACGCCGACGATGCCCGCCACTTTCCCCTCATGGTCGAACACGGGACTGTACGCCGAATAGAAGCGTCCCCAGTCATCGGTGTGGGGCTGCCTGTCTATGCCCGGGACCCCGTTCGCCGCGCCTATGAGCGCGTCCGTGGTCTCGATGGCCTCGCCGAACTCGCCGGGATCTATGGGGTCGGGATCTATCAGGAACGAGAAGGTGCCGTCATCCTCCGCCCGTATCAGGTAGATATAGTCCAGACGGATGTTCTCCTGGAAGGACTTGAGTATATCATATGCCCTGTTGTAGGAGGCTCTGCCCGCGTCACCGGTGGTGAGCATCGATATCTCATCTCCGTTGAGCTGGAAGGCAGCGGTATTGGCGATATCCAGCATTCGTTGCTCGATCTGGTCGCGCAGCTCCTTTTTGGATATGGACATGAGTATCAGGCCCATGAGGACCTGTATCACCACGAGCGATACGAGCGCGGCCATAAAGGCCGGCTTCCTGTTTCCGATCTTTGTGCGTTTTCTGTCCATGGTACGCCTCATATCATCAGAACAGGCTCAGCTGTTCTTCCTTATCTTTATCATCGGGAAAGTCTGCCATATACCCGAAGCATTCACGGGGGTCGCATATGATGCCGTTGTCGGTACATACCCGTTCCACTATGCGCATCAGCTCATGGGAACGGGGACTGCGCAGCTCATAGGCATCGCCGTAGTCTCTGATGTATCTGTCCTTCATACCGGGGAAATGCCTGTCCAGTGCAGCGTAGAAGTACTCCCTGTCGCCCTCGCGCAGGGTGACGCCCATGCCGTAGCATATTATGCCCTTCACGCCCGCGCTGACGCATCCGTCGAGTATGGCGCGGATGTTCTCCTCGGTATCGTTTATGTAGGGCAGTATGGGCGTGAGCCATACCACCGCGGGGATGCCCCTGTCCCGCATCCTGCACAGCACCTCTATGCGCCGGCGGGTATCGCATACATTCGGCTCAATGATGCGGCACAGCTCATCGTCGTAGGTGGTGAGGGTCATCTGCACCACGCATTTTGCGCTCCTGTTGATCTCATCGAGCAGGTCGATGTCATCGAGGATCCTGTCCGACTTGGTCTGCACTGCCGCCCCGAAGCCGTATCGGAGAATGATCTCCAGACATCTGCGCGTCAGCCTCAGCTGCTGCTCGCAGTGCATATACGGGTCGGACATGGCGCCCGTGCCGATCATGCACTTTTTACGCCTGGAGCGCAGTGCCCTCTCCAGCAAGTCGGGCGCGTTCTGCTTCACCTCTATGTCCTCGAAGGCGTGGTTGAAGTTGTAGCACCTGCTCCTGCTGTCGCAGTATATGCACCCGTGACTGCATCCGCGGTATATGTTCATGCCGAGATATCCGCCGCTCCCGTGAAGGAGCCCCTTCGCTTCGACGAAGTGCATAAGTCACCTGTTGGTATATGTCATGACCTCGCTGGTGACGAGACCGCAGCGGACGGCGATGGCCTTTACGGTGCGGCCCTTGGGAACGTCGATCACCGCAGACGTCCCCCATACCAGTCTGCCGTTCTTCACAGTCAGCTTGTTGGTGCCCTCGTTTATGGAGGGTATGCTGCCGTCAAGGGTGTAGATGATATAGCTGTCCCTGGTCTGGGTGTATATCCTGAATTTGTTCTGTGATGCGGGGCCGGAGCGGGTGATGATCGGCTTTGCTATGCGGACGTTGTTTATGCCCTGCTTTGCCACGGGCGACCATTTCCCGTTGTATGCCTTGTAGAACATAGCCGTAGCCATGGGCTTATCCAGAAATACGTCCCTGCCAAGGGTAGTGGACGGGCTGGAGGTAGTTATATTGGACGTGCCGAACTCGTAGAACACCTTGGTGTTCTGGTAGTCCTCGCAGTAGAAGTTCACGGTGCGCCCGCCGAACACTGCCTTCACCGTGACAGAGGGCTTTGCGGGCGGTATGACGATGGCAGAGCCGCTGACGCGGATATACTCGGCCGTGGCGGGAGCCGTGAACATGGCATACTTTGCTGTGCCGGATATGATCACGGACGTTCCCTTCCTCACCCATCCGATCGTATCGGTGGTCTTGTTGGGCAGCTGCATATCGTCCGTCACCTCAAAGCCCTTGGGCAGCTTCAGCGACACGAGGGAGTCGGTCTTGTCGAACATACGGGAATCGGGAGCAAGAGAACTTGAATAGGAATTGTCCAGTGCGCTCAGGTCAAAGGATGACAGATCCAGTGAGCGCAGCTTTTTGCATCCTGAAAACATGCTTATCGTACATCTTACGTTCCTTGTATCAAAATGTGATACGTCAAGAGATGTAAGAGACTCGCAGCCACCGAACATGTGAGCAAAATATATCATCTTGCTCGTATCAAAGCCGGATACATCTACTGCTTTGAGCGACGAACATCCCATCAGGAACTCTGATATCTTGACAACATTGCTCGTGTCAAAGGAGGATACATCCAGTACCTCCAGCTTGCTGTCATATGAGAACATATCTGTCATGTCCGTGACCTTGGAGGTGTCAAAGGAAGACAGATCCAGCGACCGCAGTTCTCTGCACGTACCGAACATGTCTCGCATATCGGTCACATTGGAGGTATCAAAGTTCGTGACATCGAGAGAAGGCAGGCTGTTGCAGCCCGCGAACATCATGCACATGGTCGTCACGTTCCCCGTATCAAAGCCCGATACAGACAGCTCCCTGACCGCCTTGCATCCTCTGAACATACCGTACATCGAAGTGACCTTGCCCGTATCGAAGCCGTCTGTGCCCTTTATCCGTTCAAGGCTCCTTGCCTCACAGAACATCTCTCTCATGTTCGTGACGTTCGACGTGTCCCAGCCCGTAAGATCGAGCGCGGGGAGATCGAAACAGCGGTAGAACATGCTCGACCTCGTCGTCACGCTCGATGTGTCCCAGCCCGAAACATCGAGCGAACATAGGTCATAGCAGCCATTGAACATATCCCACATTTCTGTCACAGATGACGTGTCCCATCCGGAAAGATCCAACGATACCATGGATCTGCAGGCATCGAACATGTTTGCCATATCCGTGACCTTGCCTACGTTCCATCCCGTAAGATCCAGCGATGTGAGGGACTCACAGTTCTCGAACATCCCATACATGTTCGTGACATTGCTCACATCCAGATGCTCTATCCCTTCGATCTCCTTTAGCTGTTTGAAGTTCTCGAACAGGCGCTTGGAATCTATGGGCGCGGTCGTCCCTTCATCTATAACGATCTTCGCTGCGCTTGATGAGCCTGTCTTGAAGCCTATGGAACTGCCCCACAGCCGCGGTATCTCCCCGAACAGCTCCAGTGTCCTCGTACTGTTGTCCCACTTATACCAGTCGCCCGTTACCACCGAGCCTGCGGTATTTTCATCGGTCATCAGCTCCGTGTCAGTATCGGATATCATATCATCTGTTATGTCGCTTATGTCGCTCTCTGCTGTCTCTTCTGTCGATATCTCCTCATATGTGTCATACGCAGTCTCCGCCTCATCGGTCCGGATCTCTTCGGCATATACGGGCAGAGCCGCAGACATGCACATCACAGATGCCATAAGGGCGGACAGATATCTCTTTCTCATAGACAGGTCATCTCCTTGTATCTCGCATCAAGATCTTATATACCTATTATACAACGTGATACGCAAAAAATCAAGATTTTTTTGCCAGAGACGAGAACGCTGAAGATATCCGCAGGGGCAGGTGATCTCCTGCGAAGACCTGCGTGTCAGCCCTCCCCATAAATAAAAGGCCCTGCCTGGAAATAAACGTTACCGTGCCACGAATGAACAGTCCCGCAGGCAAATATCAACGAGATGGCTGCCGGTCCTACCGGCCCTCCCCATAAATAAAAGGCCCTGCCTGCAAATAAACGTTACCGTGCCACGAATGAACGGTCCCGCAGGCAAATATCAACGAGATGGCTGCCGGTCCTACCGGCCCTCCCCATAAATAAAAGGCCCTGCCTGCAAATAAACGTTACCGTGCCACGAATGAACGGTCCCGCAGGCAAACATCAACGAAAAGGGTGCAGGCTCAGCCTGCTTGACATATTTGTTGGATCGTGGTATACTGTAATTGTCAGCACAGTCTAACTTATGAAAGGATGATATATATGGCAAAGAAGAACGAGAAGAAGAGCGAGGCCCAGCTCCTCCGCGAGAAGCTGTTCTCCTCCAAGAAGCATGCGGGACTGCGTATGAGCGAGGAGGAGCTGAAGAACTGCTCCGTCTACTGTGAGGCCTACAAGGACTTCCTTGGGCAGGCCAAGATCGAGCGTCAGGCTGCCCGCTTCACGGTGGCCGAGGCAGAGCGCAACGGGTACGTCCCCTTCGTCAAGGGCAAGAAGTACAAGCCCGGCGATAAGGTATACTACGTCAACCGCGACAAGGCCGTGATATTCGCCCTGATCGGCAAGAAGGACGTACACGAGGGCATACGCATCGCAGCCGCTCATATCGACTCTCCCCGTCTCGATCTCAAGCAGAACCCTCTGTTCGAGCAGGACGAGACCGCCTATTTCAAGACCCATTACTACGGCGGCATCAAGAAGTACCAGTGGCCCACCGTCCCTCTGGCGCTCCACGGCGTGATCGTCAAGTCTGACGGCACTACCGTCGAGGTAACCATAGGCGACGACGAGGGCGACCCCGTGTTCGTGGTGACGGATCTTCTCCCCCATCTGGCACAGGATCAGATGAAGAGAGCCTCCTCCGAGATCATCAGAGGCGAGGAGCGGAACATACTCATCGGCTCCATGCCCTTCAGGGACGACGACGCATCCGAGAAGGTGAAGCTGTCCATAATGCAGCTCCTCAATGAGAAGTACGGCATCACCGAGGACGACTTCATATCCGCCGAGCTGGACGCAGTACCCGCAGGCAAGCCCCGTGACATCGGCTTCGACCGCTCCCTCATCGGCGGCTACGGCCACGACGACAAGGTATGCGCGTATACCGCATTCTCCGCCCTCATGGACGTCAAGGACGTGCCCGATCGCACGGCACTGGTGATACTCACCGACAAGGAGGAGACAGGCTCCGACGGCGTGACGGGACTGAAGTCCGCATACTTCCGCTACTTCGTCAACGATCTGGCGGCATGCTTCAAGATGGACGGCTATACCGTGCTCTCTATGTCCGAGTGCCTGTCCGCAGACGTGAACGCTGCCTTCGACCCCACCTTCCCCGACGTGCTGGAGAAGCGCAACGCCGCCTTCATCAACTACGGCGTGTGCATCACCAAGTTCACAGGCTCCCGCGGCAAGGCCGGCACTTCCGATGCCTCCGCTGAGTTCGTGGGCAAGATCCGCCGCCTCATGGACGACGCAGGCGTGATCTGGCAGACCGGCGAGCTGGGCAAGGTAGACCTGGGCGGCGGCGGCACCGTAGCTGCATATATCGCCAACCTTGACGTGGACACCATAGACGTAGGCGTACCGGTGCTCTGCATGCACGCTCCCTTCGAGATCGTGGCAAAGACCGACGTATACCAGACCTACAAGGCCTTCGGCGCATTCCTCAAGTAATGCAACTGCTAGCGCAGTTGCCAGGGACAAGGGGCAAGTGACAGCGGAACTCCAGCTCCTGACCTCTGATGATAAGACCGAAAAGGGCGCACGGTGTGCGCCCTTTTCTATTGTCGGCTCTTGCATTATGCATAAATAAGTTGACGATGATCTATGCACATAGTAGATATTTGCATTCTCATAATATATTCATATTATCTCAATATTTTTGTGATAATTCGTCTGCCGCAGTGTGATAATATAGGAATAGCGCATTCTTTACACTATATGGGGTAGGTGTAGTTATGTTCAGACTGAAGCTCACTATAATAGACGATCTTGTGAACAATAAGTTCGATCCTCCGCTCACACAGGAGGAGATGCCCGAGTTCGTAGACGCAGATATCCGCATATACAGCGGCGGTAAGATGGAGGCTCCCGTCGGGGGCGCCATGCTGGTGGTCACCGACAATCTTGCCCTTGCCCGCAACTGCATCTCCCTCACCGAGACCTACGTGATATTCGTAGGGCAGTACGAGGAGGCCAAGGATATCGCGGGGAGCCTGTTCGACCTGTGGCCCGAGTGGTGCGGACAGTACCTTCATGACCGTGCTCTGAGAGCCGTGGGAGATATACTCCGCAGGTACGAGAAGATATTCCACAAGCATCTGCTGGACGCCACCATAGACACCGTGCCCGATATGCTGTGGTACAAGCGGCTGGACGGTATACATACTATGGTGAACGAGGCTTTCACCGAGATCGTACACCGCACCAGAGACGACTGCATAAACAAGGATCATTTCTATATATGGAACGCTCCCCGTCCCGAGGACGGCAATCAGTTCTCCTGCGCGGAGTCCGAGGAGATCGCCATATCCACGGGCAAGATGTACGTGTGCGATGAGCCCGTGTCCACCCGCGAGGGAATGAAGCAGTTCACCACCTACAAGACTCCCGTGTACGACCCCTTCGGGAACGTGTACGGCACCGTGGGCGTGGGCCGCGACGTGACCAACTTCTCCAACCTTGGCGTGGAACTGGCGATATTGGTAGAGAACCTGCCCTTCCCTATGGTGATACTCTCCACCGACCACAAGGTAGTTCGCATGAACTCAGGCTTTGCCGAGATCAGCGGCGCCGACGTGGACGATACCGAGAACTTCAGCTACCTGAGATGGAAGAGCTCCCGTCTCATATCCGAGGGCGACCCCGTGGTCAACGAGGACAGACATTCCACCATACAGGAGTTCAGGCTGGAGACGCCGAGCGGCACCAGATACTACCAGCTGACGGAGCTGGAGATACGCGACTTCTTCGACGACCTGTCCGGCTACTTCGCGACTTTGCAGGATCTGACGTATCAGCGCAGCTATGAAGAGACCATCATCAGAGCTGCCAATACGGATATACTCACAGGCATCAACAACCGCCGCTTCTTCTACAACTTCCTGTCGGAGAACTGCCGCCGCCCGATGATACTCTTCTACATGGACTTAGACGGCTTCAAGGCGGTCAACGACAAGTACGGCCACAACAAGGGCGACGAGGTGCTGATACGCACCGCCGAGTATATCAAGGCCTACTTCCCGTCCTACACCTACGCCCGCCACGGCGGCGACGAGTTCATCGTGGCAGCGGACCTGCGCGACGAGAGCCAGGCGCGTCTTCAGGCCAACAAGTTCGAGAAGGCGCTCACCGATCACTTCGCAGCGTCGGGACTGGATGTGACCATATCCATCGGCATCGCCCAGACCGACGGCGTATCGGCTGATATGGATGCATTCGTACATGAGGCGGACATGCGCATGTACGAGATCAAGAAGGCGCATCACGAAAGCAAATACTGATAAAAAGATCATCCCCGGATCGTAACGATCCGGGGATCTTATCATGTCATCAGTCTACGATGTAGAACATGCGCACGTCGTCTTCGGAGGGCTCTACCCATTCGCCGTCGATCATGGGCACGATGATGTACGCATAAGGAGTGTCAAGTGCCAGACCTCTGATCTGTACGGAGTGAGCGTTGGTCTCCAGCAGGAGGCGGACATCGTCCCTGTCGTAGTCATAGGCATAGAGGGAGTACTTCTCAGCCTTGTTTATGCTGCCCCAGCTGATGATGACCGCATCGTCGGCAGACTGCCAGATCACGGGAGCGCCCTTGGCGTTGTGGTACTTGAGGGCGGAATGCTCTACCTTGTCGCTGTCGTTGGGGATGATGGGCTGTACCAGAGCGGGAGCGGATGCTGTTGCGGGTGCGGTCTCGTTGCCTGCCACTGCTACGGTGACAGTGCCCTTCTCATAGTTCACGGGAGCGGGAACGATCTCTGTGCCGGGATCCACAACGGGCTCGGGCTCGCTCTCCTCGATCTTCTCGATGGATACGTTCTCGATGACGCAGCCGTTGTAGCCCTCGATCTTGCCATAGGAGACGGTAGAGGGATCGATGACCCCGCACTCGTCCAGTATCTCGCCTATGGTGGTGATGAAGTCGCAGCTCTCGCCTGCGGGCTCGGACATCATGGTGGACTTCCACTCGCCGTCAGCGGTGAGGCCGAAGCCGATGTCGTCCCAGTAGTCGTTGGCGTCGGTGTAGGTGATCCTTACCTTGCTGTTGGGGAACGCGAAGATGCTGAAGTCCGTGAACTCCCATGTCTTGTCATCCACATTGTAGGTCAGATAGGGATCGGTGCTGACGGGAACGGTGACAGGACTGCCTTCTCCGGTGGGCTCGCCCTCTCCGCCCTCTGTTTCCTTCTCGGTAAGGGACTTGCCTTCTGCATCCAGCAGATCGGCGCTCAGCACGGTGACGTTGGTCTTGTCCTCCGACCACCAGTTCTGGAGGTAGATCTTGCCCCGGGTATCGGTAGCTGCGAAGAGAGGTGTGGTGCTCGTATATGTGATGGCATTGTCCTTGATGGAGATCTCCACGCCCTCGGTATTGCCCCATGTATGGTCCTCATGGTTCCAGTCATCGGAGAAGGGCTTGGAATCTGCCTGTATCACCACGCCGCCGTTGCCGCTCCATGCATCGGGGAGAGCCGCGATGCTGAAGGTCACGCCGTAGATGTCGGTGAGAGCGATGCCTTCTATGCTGCAGTCGATCACAGCGGCATTGCTGCCGTCTATCTGTATATTCGCGGCGGGTACCACCGCATAGGTGGGCGATGCTATGGATGCGCCCATTGCGGACACTGCTATCACAGCAGCAGCCACGCCTGCCAGGAGCCTCTTAGTAGTCCTGTTCATATCTTTACCTCCATGTCATTTGTCATATCGTATATAGAACGCTCATATGTCGTTCATATATCCATATATCATGATTTTAGCACATCAGCGTGATATTTGCAAGGGATAACACTATTTTTGGCATAATAGACAGATCCACTGTAGGATGACGGTCAAAATAAACAAGTCAGAAGATCCTTGTGAGCAGGTATATGCCCACGGCTATGAGCACCACGCTTATGGCGAAGCCCGCCTTGCAGCACAGCTCCGCGTTGGTATCGTATACCATGCCGTTGCGGGCCAGCAGCACCCGAAGCTCCCGGTCCTGGCGGTAGAGCACGTCGCGGAAGGCGAACTCACAGGGGAACACGTTCTCATGCTCCTCCCCGTCTATCTCGTAGAATGCCACGTCGTAGCGCCCCCACTTGTTCTTGCCGAAGCGGACGAACCGCGCGTCCACGCGCTTTGCGCCTATGAGCTTGATGCGGAATACTATGAAGAAGCCCATGGTGATCAGGGCGACCAGTCCCGCTATGCCCAGTATGATGCCGAATATGATGTGTATGTCAACGCCGAGTATCCACATGATCAGGAATATGATCAGCAGCGAAAGTATATACCTCATGAGCCGCCTCCTTACGGGACAGGGCTAAGCATCCCGATCCCATGACTGTATTATACCACCCGCGGGGCGGATCGTCAAGGAGGATATTTTGAGCGGGGGTATTGCTTTTTTGCCTGCGGTGTCGTATAATAGGCATATAAGTCCACAACGGACGATAGGAGGGTATTTATGAAAAAACATCTGCTCGGGAGGGCAGCGGCAGCTGTCCTTGCATTCGCGGTAGCAGGCGGGGCCGTGCCCGCACTGACGGGAGAGACGCCGCTGATCGGCACATCGGTCAGCGCAGACACCGCCGCGCCTACGATCAAGGTGGGCGACACATGGTATGTGGGCG
>JAFYEQ010000113.1 GCA_017544185.1 Oscillospiraceae bacterium | reverse complement strand
GGACAGTACCAGCATGATATGCCCAAGGCCCGCATGGATGAGACCCTTGGCGGCGTAGTGGAAGACTGTGTGAACGCCGTGGGCGTAGACCTTAATACCGCATCCTACTCGCTCCTGTCCTATATATCCGGCATAAACTCCGCCGTGGCGAAGAACATAGTAGCCTACCGCGAGGAGAACGGCGCCTTCACCGACCGCAAGCAGCTGCTGAAGGTCAAGAAGCTGGGCGCTAAGGCCTATGAGCAGTGTGCAGGCTTCCTACGAGTACCGGGCGGCAAGGAGCCGCTGGACGATACAGGCATACATCCCGAGTCCTACGAGGCTGCAAGGAAGCTCCTGGACAGCACGGGACTCACCATCACCGACCTGGGCGATACCGACAAGCTCAAGAAGGTCTTTGACAAGATATCCCGCTCCGATATGTCCAAGTCGCTGGATATAGGCATACCCACCCTCGATGATATCATCAAGGAGCTGGAGAAGCCCGGTCGCGACCCGAGAGACGAGCTCCCTCCCCCGCTCATGAGGAGCGGCGACATCATGGAGCTCACCGACCTGAAGCCCGGCATGGAGCTGGTGGGCACGGTACGAAATATAGTGGACTTCGGCGCCTTCGTGGATATCGGAGTACACGAAGACGGTCTGGTGCATATCTCCCAGATCGCAGACAGGCGCATCGCTCATCCCATGGATGTGCTCAAGGTCGGACAGGTGGTAAATGTCCGTGTGCTCGATGTGGATGTACAGCGCAAACGAATATCCCTTACCATGAGAAAGAAATGACGAACGGTCCTGAGGTGACGATATGACTATCTATTTATCCGGCTTTATGGGCTGCGGCAAGACCACCATAGGCAAGGTGCTCGCAGCTAAGACAGGGCTCACCTACACAGATCTCGACAGCTTCATAGTGCAGTGTGAGCGCATGAGCATACCCAATATATTCGCACAGATGGGCGAGAGCTATTTCAGGCAGCGCGAGACACAGGCGCTGACCACCCTCGGCGACCTGGGCGGCATCATCGCCTGCGGAGGCGGTGCTATGCTGGATGAGAAGAATGCGGTCATCGCACGCGGTATAGGCAAGATCGTGTTCATAGACACGCCCTTCGATGTGTGCTACAGCCGTATAGAAGGCGACCTGAGCCGTCCTCTGGTCGTCTCCAACACCCGTGCGTCCCTGATGGATCTGTACGACCACAGGCGCTCGCTGTATCTTGAGCATTCCGATATACAGATAAGCGGCATAGGCTCTCCCGACTCTATAGCCGATGTGATAATAGAGAAGGCTATGGGCGGCAAGTGAGCTGTCCCCTCATTGACAAAACAAGTAAGGAGCAATGTTATCCATGAGATCATATACCCTTGGCGTTGATGTCGGATCCACCACGGTAAAGACCGTCATACTCGAAGACGGCAAGATCATCTGGTCCAAGTACCAGAGACACTTTTCCAAGGTGCGCGAGACGACTGCACAGCAGATCCGCGAGATCGGCACCCTTTATCCCGACAGCAAGTTCAGGATGTCCATCACGGGATCTGCAGGACTCGGTCTTGCCAACGCTGCCGGGCTCCCCTTCGTGCAGGAGGTACACTCAGCGTTCATCTCCGTCAAGAAGGATCACCCCGATGCGGACTGCGTTATAGAGCTGGGCGGTGAGGACGCAAAGCTCATATTCCTCACAGGCGGCGTAGAGCAGCGCATGAACGGCTCATGTGCAGGCGGTACCGGCGCCTTCATCGACCAGATGGCAACGCTGCTGGGCATCACCGTCAACGAAATGGACGAGCTCTCCGCCCACGCCGAGAAGAAGTATCCCATCGCTTCGCGCTGCGGCGTGTTCGCAAAGTCCGACATACAGCCCCTTATAAATCAGGGCGCCCGCCGCGAGGACATCGCTGCATCCATATTCCAGGCAGTGGTGGATCAGACCGTGGCAGGTCTGGCTCAGGGACGTGAGATCCAGGGCAAGGTGCTGTTCCTCGGCGGCCCTCTGTCCTTCATACGCGGACTGCGCCGCGCCTTCGTGGAGACCCTCAGGCTCGACGACAAGCATGCCATATTCCCCGACAACGCGCAGTGCTTCATGGCCTACGGCTCCGCTCTCTATGCAGATCAGGCAGTAGAGCGCCTGTTCACCGCTGATGAGATCATAGATATGATCGAGAACGCTCCTGTGAGCGATACCATCATCACGGGCAAGAGGCTGTTCGAGACCAAGGAAGAATACGATGAGTTCAAGAAGAGCCATGCAAGATACGACCTCCCCCGTGAGGATATAGCTTCCTACAGCGGCGATGCATACCTTGGCATAGACGCAGGCTCCACCACCACTAAGCTGGTGCTGATCACTCCCGAGGGCAAGCTGCTGTACAGTCACTATCAGCCCAACAAGGGACAGCCCATAGGCGTGGTCACAGAGCAGCTGGCAAAGATATACTCCATGACGGGCGACCGCATAAAGATACGCTCCTCCGCAGTAACAGGATACGGCGAGGAGCTGATCAAGGCAGGTGTGGGCATAGACTACGGTCTGGTAGAGACAGTAGCCCACTACAAGGCTGCATCCTACTTCTGTCCCGACGTTGACTTCATCATAGACATCGGCGGTCAGGACATGAAGTGCTTCAAGATAAAGAACCACGCCATAGACAGCATCATGCTCAACGAGGCTTGCTCCTCGGGCTGCGGTTCGTTCATACAGACCTTCGCAGAAGCTCTGGGCTATGATATAGCAGAATTCGCGGAGCTGGGCCTCTTCGCAGAACGCCCCGTGGATCTGGGCTCGCGCTGCACGGTGTTCATGAACAGCTCCGTAAAGCAGGCTCAGAAGGATGGCGCCTCCGTGGAGGACATATCCGCAGGACTGTCCTCCTCGATCATAAAGAACGCTATATACAAGGTCATCCGCGCCAACTCCGCGGACGAGCTGGGCAGGAACATAGTAGTACAGGGCGGCACCTTCCTCAATGATGCAGTGCTCCGTGCCTTTGAGCTGGAGATCGGTCATGAGGTGCTGCGTCCCGCTGTGGCAGGGCTCATGGGCGCCCTGGGCGCTGCTCTCTACTCAAAGGAGACCTCTGCCGCACAGGGCAAGACCGAGTCCGATATCATCACAGCCGATGCGCTGTCTGCCTTCAGCTACACCTCGAAGCAGATCAAGTGCGGACGCTGCACTGCCAACTGTCAGCTGAACCTGGTCACCTTCTC
>JAFYEQ010000112.1 GCA_017544185.1 Oscillospiraceae bacterium | reverse complement strand
AATCTGGTATACTCCGAGCAGGATACTCAGCGCTACTACCCCCAGGGGACTATGGCGGCTGCGGTCATAGGCTTCACCAACTATGAGGGCGACGGCATATACGGCGTGGAGTCCTACTATAACGACAGCCTTGCAGGCGTGGACGGCAAGATCATATCCGCCCGCGACGGCTACGGCAACGAGCTCCCCTACGACGAGGGCGAGACCTATCAGGCCAAAGACGGCGATTCGCTGTACCTTACTCTGGATACCACTCTGCAGTACTGGGTGGAGTCGGAGCTGGACAGCTGCGTTATGGCCAATAACGTACAGGAGCGTGCCTGCGCCATAATCATGAACTGCAAGACGGGAGCCATACTCGCTATGGCATCCTCTCCGGGCTTCGACCTCAACAACAGGGGCGAGATCCTCTCCGCCAAGTCCCAGCGGGAGCTGGAGGAATTCAAGGAGGAGTTCCCCGAGGACGAGGAGGGCTACGATCAGCTCTACGCTCAGCTCCGCGAGGCACAATGGAAGAACAAGGCAGTTACGGAGCCCTATGAGCCGGGATCTGTATTCAAGGTCATCACTGCGTCGGCGGCGCTGGAGGAAACGGCCATAGATATGAACTCCACCTTCGTCTGCAACGGCGGCATACACGTCATAGACAGAGACCTGAAGTGCTGGACGAAGGGCGACCATGGTACCCAGGACCTGGTACAGGCCATGACCAACTCCTGTAACCCCGCATTCGTGCAGATAGGTCAGAGACTTGGCATAGACAAGTTCCAGCAGTACTATAAAGCATTCGGCTTTACAGAGAAGACGGGCATAGATCTGCCGGGCGAATCTCAGGGCCTGTACATAGACGAGGACGAGATGGGCCTGGTAGAGCTGGCATCCTGTTCCTTCGGTCAGTCCAACTCCGTGACCCCCATACAGATGATAACTGCGTATGCGGCTGCGATAAACGGCGGCTATCTTCTCCGTCCCCATGTGGTGGACAAGATAGTCGATCCCAACGGCAATGTGACTATGACAGCGGATACCGCTCCCCGCCGGCAGGTCATCTCCGATGATGTGTCCGCTCAGATGAGGGACATACTCGAGAAGGTGGTCTCGGGCAACGGCGGCGGTAACGCATACATCAAGGGCTACCGCATAGGCGGCAAGTCGGGCACCGGTCAGAAGCTGGAGAAGTCCCGTCAGACGGGGGATGCAGATCTCTACGTCGCATCTTACTGCGCCTTTGCCCCCGCCAACGATCCCGAGATCATCATGCTGTGCATGGTGGATGAGCCCAAGGGACGTGACGCAGGCGGATCGCTGAGATACTACGGCTCTATGGTGGCAGCTCCCGTTGTCGCAAATGTGCTCAAGAAGGCCCTTCCCGAGCTCGGGTACTATCCCGAGTATACCGAGCAGGAGCTGGCAGCTCTCGACGTGGCAGTACCCGACGTGGTAGGCATGGTCGACGAGGATGCAGAGAAGAAGCTGGACAAGGCAGGCTTCGGATGCCGCTTCGTCGGCGACGGTGATGTGGTATGCGGACAGTACCCCAGCTCTCTCACAGCTGTGCCCAAGGGCTCTACCATCGTGCTCTACACCGATGAGGGATATGAGCAGGAGATGGTGACCGTGCCCGATGTAGTAGGATGCTACGCAAATGACGCACGGTGGTACATCGAGAACGCAGGGCTCAACTTCAAGGTGGGCGACGGTGCGAACGCATCCTCCGGTGCTACCGCCTACGCTCAGAACTATGATGCGGGCACAGAGGTGCCTGCAGGTACTGTGGTCGAGATAACGTTCATCAACAGGACAGAAGGATAAGACATAAGAGCTCAAGATCGTGACGGGCGCGGGGGCGATCGGACAGACCGTTCACGACCGTCCCATATCACCGACCGATCCCCGAAAGGCTGTCATGTCAGATAAGATACTGGATAATTTCGCAAGGCTCCTTGTGTTCTGTGTGGTGCTGCCTATGCTGTTCGCAGTGGTGGCACCTGCGACCAGATCGCATTATTATGAAAGGTCGGACAGGGCCATAGGCCCGTTGACCATGTTCCAGGACAGGGCGTATTTCCGCGATCTGTCCGATATAGTAGAGCGCCTGTCCGAGCATATAGGATACGAGGTGTCCCATATATACGAGGAGGAGCTGCCCGACGAGGTACACGAGGCCAATCAGCTCACGCTGGCAGAGCAGGTGTGGGAGCTGGTGGTGGGCTCGGGAGCGGGCTCGCTGCTGGGCGGACTGGTGGTCATGTTCGTGTTCAGCGTGTGGAAGCCCTTCACCGAATGGTCGGGGGTGTGGACGGGGATCGTCCCTATATTCCCCGGGGCGGCAGCTGCATACGTAGCATGTATGCTCATGACCATAGAGGGGCAGGAGACGTTCATACGAGACCTGATGTATATACTTGCCACGGCAAACTT
>JAFYEQ010000001.1 GCA_017544185.1 Oscillospiraceae bacterium | reverse complement strand
TTACGGAATATACCTCCTGCCATCTCGCCAGAGCATCGCCGTCAAGTGCCATCGTCATCAATACTGCACTGCGGGCGGTGTCGTCCTTATCCAGCCTGAAGCCCATGCGCCCGTACCACATCATGCTCTTGAAGTACTTTTTGAGCTGCTCGGTGCTGTCATAGTAGCCTCTGGGCTTGTATTGGCTGTAGTCCTCCATGGTCTGATCGAAGATCGCGGTATAGGCTACGCCTTCGGCGGCATCTATCATAGCCAGCTCTGCGGACACGATATCCGCCACATCGGAGGGCACATCCGTGCCGGGATCTGAAAGGCAGCGCCCCACCGTGAAGAACGCCAAGTTTGTCTTGGCTGCCTGCTCCCATTCGGTGCCCTTGAGGGCGTTATATTGCTCTTCAGCCTTCTGCAGCATATACTTTGACAGCTCATCCATCTTGCCTGTCAGGTACTTCTCCTCAGTCTTGCGCAGCAGATGCTCGAAGTACAGATGATAGGTGTGCATCAAAGAGTCCACCGTCACATAGTTGGCCTCCAGAGCGTATCTGTTGCCCTCATATAGCTGGAAGTACTCATCATAGTAGGACGGCTCCAGCGCGAAGCCATTTTCCCCCAGCAGCTCCAGGAGCTTCTTTCTGTAGTCGACATCTCTCCTGATATATTCATAGCCGCCAAAGTATACGTTGGAGAGGTCGCTCTCCCACATCTGATAGGATACGGTCGGCGTCACCTGCTCCTCACCGTCGAATATGCCTCTGAGCATCACGGGACGGCTGCCGTAGGCATCCATCGTGGGCTGTACAGCCACAGGCTCCGTCGCAGTTTCCGTTGCTGTCGTCTCGGACGCTTCAGTCTGCGGCTCTGTGGTCTCGACCACAGACTCGGTGTCCGCCGCGGATGTGTCCGCAGACGATGAGCTGTCCGTCATATCGGTGACAGCAGGCTTTCCTGTCTGTCCGCATCCTGCCATCAGGACGCACAGCGCCAGTATACATGTTATCTTTTTCTTCATAGTCTCCCCCATACACATCGTTACTTGTGTGACCTAGCTCAGACTATTCAGACCTGAGCCCATAGCTTGGTCTACCTTTTTGTCACAGCAACTGACTTACCGTAATGATTATATCACATAAGGCTCTGTCTGTCAACTTTACAGACAGAAATATTAGTACATGATCTCAATATACTATTGCAAATAGCCGCAAAATATGGTATGATATACAAAACGATACTCGGATCATAGAAAGCGAGGAGATAGATATGGGAGAAGTCACACGCGATATACAGAAGGCCATGGCTGACGGTGAGATAATGCCCTACTATCAGCCGCAGTTCGACTCTATCACAGGAAAGCTGAAGAGCGCAGAAGCGCTTTGCAGATGGGTGCGCAGCGACGGGACGATCGTACCGCCCATGGCATTCATACCCGAGATGGAAAAAGACGGCTCCATCGAAGAGCTCGACTGGCATATATGCGAAAAGGTATGCAGGATGATCAGCGAGCAGCTCCGCGCGGGGAACAAGATCGTCAGGATCTCTGTCAATTTCTCCAGATGCCATGTAGGCGAGCCCGACTTTGCAAACAGGCTCACCGAGCTCACCGACCGATACGGTGTCCCCCATGAGCTGCTGGATATAGAGATCACGGAGTCCGCAGCGGTCACTTGCTCTGACAGGATCAAGGAATGGCTGAAGTCGGTGCGCGACGCAGGCTTCGGCGTAGCCATAGATGACTTCGGCTGCGGTCTGTCGTCCCTCAGCTTCGTCAAGGACATACCCGCAGATGTACTGAAGATCGACAAGTCCCTACTCAGCGGCAACTGCGAGGACGAGCGGGAGCGCATCGTGCTCGAATGTATATTCACCTTTGCCCACCGTCTCGGGCTCAAGACCGTAGCAGAGGGCGTGGAGACCCGTGAGCAGCTGGAGTTCCTGCGTACCTGCGGCTGCGGCAGGATCCAGGGGTACATATACGCCAAGCCCATGCCCGAGGCCGAGTTCCTGACCATGTGCAGCACCCGCAACGAGGAAGACCACAGCGTGGATATACTCCAGGCTCAGGCACCGTCCAGCGCACTGGCTCTGCTGCTGACAGCGGTCACGAAGAAGTACCCGCTGATCATATTCACCAACCTCACCCGCAACAGCTTCTACATGATGGCCTACGAGAACTTCACAGCCACGAGTTGCCCGTCCACGGGAGTGTTCGACGATCTGATCGTACACGGGACTGCGTCCATGCATCCCGACGACAGACAGATATTTGCCGATACCTTCGACAGACAGCATCTGCTGAAGCTACGCGCGGAGGGCGCAGAGACACTGAGCCTTATCACCCGCCAGCTGGGCGACGACGGGATATACCGCAAGGTAGAGACCACTGACTACTTCGTCAAGAGCGACTCCTCCGACGACGTGCTGGCCATCACCCTATGCGAGAACAGAGAATGATATACCTGCGGACACGGGATGTGTCCGCAGGTATGGTTTTTTATGGAACATATGCGATATCACTGATACAGCATCTACCTCAGCTCCTTCAAGGACCTTATCTGCATCTTCTCATCCTTATATCCCATACTGCGGTAGAACTCATGCGCACCGGAGCGGGAGCCGCCCGAGTTTAGCCGCACCAGGCGTATCCCTTGGTCTGCCGCCCATCCCTCGGCGGCGCGTATCAGCATGGTGGCGATGCCCCGCCTGCGGTGAGCCGCGGATACCGCCAGCCCCAGTATATTGGCCATGGTCTCGTAGTACAGCACCGTGTACCTCTCGATGTGTATGAAGCCCGTGACGATGCCGTCCGTCTCAGCCACGAACACGGCCTCCCTCTCCTTATCCAGAGCCGCGAGCCTGTCCCTTACCAGAGCATCCTCACAGGCGTACCCGAGAGCCGTCCGCGACAGCTCCGCTATAGCTATATTATCCTCAGTATACGCTTCGCGTATGATCGTTGACATGATGATACCTCCGTGTTCTTTATGCCTATCTGCAAGTATCCCCTCACATATGTGAGGGGATAGGTCGTCTTACTTTACAAGTATCTGCAGCGGAGCTTCCGTGCCGTTGCGGGAAGCAGCGTATTGATACGACGAATGTCCGTTGCTGTAGAGAGGAGTACGTCTCATCTCTATCTTGGTAGCACGGTCGGGGGTGTTGCTGTCGTATGCATCAAGGACGAACAGATCGGGATCCTTGATGTCTCTTGTGAGCCTTATCGCATTGAGCGCGGAGCCGTTGTATATGATGACTGCGGGAGCGCCCTTCTCCAGCTCTGTGGTGAGCATGTCAAAGGCAGTATCTCCGTCATATCCGAAGTCGTATACCTGATGCTCTGCGGAATCGGGCAGATCGTTGTACCAGTGGATCATGTTCAGCACCTCAAGATCCGATCCCGTAGCGAGGGAGGAGTCTATGAGGACACATTCGTATCTGCGGAAGGGCTTCACCTCATGGAAGGTGATCTTTCGCAGCAGCTTGTCGATCTCCGTCTCCTCGGGCGCCTTGAAGTCAAATCCTGCGCTGATCACGCGGAACCCTGCCTTGTCTATGAACTCTCTGGTCTTGGGAGTATAGGTCAGCATGGAGTCGGATACATTGTTGAATGCCCACTTCTTGTTTATGATCAGATACTCATCGTACTTGTCCAGAAGGCCTACCTTGATGTCGTGCAGATCCAGCTTGCCGTCCTTGAGCTCTGCTATGCCGGATATGTCATACCCGGGCACTTTCCTGCCGTCCTTGGTGGTGTAGCCGTCGGCCTTGTCAGCCAGCGCACCGGTGTAGTAGTCTCTGATGAGACCTGCTATGCCCACGTCCGCACCGTTGGGAGCAAAGTCGGACCTGAAGTTGTTGTAGCCCATACCGTCGCGCTTTACGTTCAGGCCGGAGTCAGCTACGATGTATCCCTTCCTGCCCGTCTCCTCCTCGATGATCACCTGATTATAGGACATGAAGTGCTCTATCTTCTCATAGATATTCGCCAGAGCATCTGCATTGGTCGCCTGGAAGAACTGACCGTTGGTCTCGGAAGCGATGGTATTGAGGTAGTTGGCATCGATGTCCTTGCCCAGACCTACCGTGAACACCGTGATGTTGCACTTCTTGGCAGCCTCTATCACCGCATTGTCCAGCGCAGGGTCTGACTTGGAGTTCATGCCGTCTGTCAGAAGTATGATGTAGTTCTTGTCGGCAGCGTTGATAGTGCCGAACTCCGATATGGCTTTGTGTATGGCGTTCGCTATATTTGTACCGGAGAAGGGAGGCACCACATCGCGCAGTGCGGATATCTTCGCCTTCACGTTCTCTCTGTCATCGGATATGGGGACTATGTTGGTGTAGTTGCCCGAGAACTCGCCTGCGCCGTAGCGTGCCTGGTCGCCTATCATGTCGATAAGGCTGGTGGCGAAGTCGAGGCGCTTGAAGTTCACGTCGTTCTCCTCAGAGCCCGTGCACAGCTCCTCGGGGTACATGGAGCCCGAGTTGTCTATGAGGAAGAACACCTGTGTGCTGCCCTTCTGCATCACTACGGACGTGTCGCAGACAGCGTATATGCCGCTCTCCTTCACATGCGCGGTGACGGTCGCCGACTCAGCATCGTGCTGGCTCTGCACCTGATGGAAGGCGAGATCTTCGGAGTCGAACCTGAACACGCTGAGCGCGCTCTCGTTGTACCCCTTGGACTGCACTATGTTCACGGGGTACGCGAAGGTCAGCTCCATATCGCCCGGATCCTCGGTCGCCCATATCTCATAGGCATGCTCGATAAGTCCGGGAGTACCGTTGATACTGTTATTTCCCACAGGTTCGACGGATACGTTGCCCGATATGGGTATACCGTGTACGTTTAGAGTGAGGCGGTCGGAGGTGAGGGTCAGCTCCTTGGTCATGGAATCGGTGATGGTATCGTTGGCGGGGGCCGCGGGATCGTTGCCCGTCATATACTCCGCACCATCGGGGATCTTGTTGCCGTTGGTGTCGCGCTTCAGAGGATTGGAGCCTATCTGTATCTCCAGCGTATCCACCAGACCGTCATAATCGCTATCGGGGAGCCACTTGGAAAGGGACGCCGAGCTCTTCTGATCCTCGGTCATACCTGCGCTGCCGGGGAGGGTATACGGCCTGGACTGATCGGATACCAGCTTGTCCTGTCCCGTGAGCTGCACGGTGAGATCGTCATAGAACTTTTCGTTGATATTGCGGGTATACAGGAAAGCCGCTGCATAGAGGAGCCCGAGCAGTACCAGTATCAACAGTACCACGCGGAATATCCCCATCTGGAAGAGCCCTGCATTGAAGGACTTCTCCACCGCTTTGTCGCGCACCTTCGATGTGCCGTGGGAGGTGGCCCCTCCTGCGGTCTCACGCGCTACATCGTCCTTGCCCTGCAGCTTCGCCTGAGCCTTGGCCTCCTCAAGGAGCTTCGCGTGCTCCTCGGCATGAGCCTCGCGCTCCTCCAGCTCGCGCTGTCTCCTGGCGAGCCTGTCGATACGCTCCTGTTCCTTCTTGCGACTTGCTTCCTGACGCTGGCGCTCCGCAGCCTCTTCCTCATCACGCTTCTGGCGCACAGAGTCCAGATCGCGGTCGAGCAAGTTCTCCATAGCGGCTATGCGCCGTCTCTGCTCCTCGGTGAGGGGAGGACCCGAATGCTTCTTATGTGACGAGGTCTCCTGAGGTGCTTCCTCCACAGGAGCGGACGGCTCCTCCGTCCTCTCGCGATAGTCACGCGACACCTGTACGGTCTTGAGCTTGGGCTCCGTCCGTTCGTGTTCACGACGGGCAATGCGCTCGTATACGTTCTCGGTGGTGGTCCAGTCCTCTTCGCCGTCGGGCTTCTTTTCACCGTCTTCGGCTTTCTTCACGGCTCCCTCGGCTGCTCCGGCATCTGCCGTGGCAGTCTTTTCGGCAGCTGTATCAGTCACAGCCTTCTCTGCGGCATCCTTTACTGTCTCATCTATCGTCTCAGCCGCGGTCTCAGCGTCGTGAGCGGCAGCTGCAGCCTTCTTTATCTCCGCCTGCTCGGATCCCGATATCTTACGGTCGGCACCAGGGACTTTCTTTTTCTTATCAGTCACGGCCCTTTCGGGGTCCTGAGGCTTCTTACCGGTCTTTTTCTTGGCCATTTTGTCACTTCCTTGCAGCACATACACTGCTAACGGTCATGAGCGATAGATCACTGTTTGAACTGAGACGGGTGACGGGTGAAGAAGTCCACCTTGGGCTCAAGGAACTTGAGCTTTCTCTCGCCGCCCATATCGGCAAAGGTATCGAATATATGCTCCCAATCCCAGAGGGACTCATCCATGCACAGGTACTCGCGCACCATCTCAGTGCCGCGTGGAGCGATGGGATGCAGCAGTACTGCTGCAGTCTTTATGTAGTGGAACACGTCCGTGAGGTACTGACGTATCACGGTCATATCTCCGGACTTGTCAGCCTCTGACTTGGCACGGGACATATACTTGCTCGCCTTGCGTATATAGGAGTCCAGCACGTATATCACCTGATGGAACTCCGTGCGGTACATGAACCGCTCGTATGTGAGCACAGCCTGCTCAGACTCATCCAGAACATTCTGAGATACAGTACCGGCGGGCATCACGCCGTCAAGGTATTTCTGCACATCGTAGAACACCGTGCGCACCATGCGGTTGTACACGTTGGTGAGCAGTCCGCCTTCGTTGAGTACGGGGTCCTGAGCGTCTTCCTTGGCGTTGGGATCTAAGGGCTTTGGCTGGAAGGATACGCTCCTCATGCCCAGACTGAGGCCCAGCCAGTGCATACGCAGCTGCTCTGCGGTGTACAGGTCCAGCAGCTCATGAGCCATGGGAGGCTTGATATTGCCGCTGGAGGAGGCCTTTTTGTCAAGGAAGAGTATATGATGGTTGGCCACCAGTACGGGGAGACGCAGATGGCCCTTGGTATCGTTCACGGATATATCCGACAGCTCACTGCTCTGGAACGCCAGCCACATACCTGTCTGTGCCACGCCGTAGAAATATATATTGTCCTGTCCTATGAACTGGTACACCTGAGCATCCTCATCACACCAGTAGCTGCGCCACTCCTCGGGATCGCGCCCCTGACGCGCCAGATATGCCTTGGTGAAGGATATGGGTGCCCAGAGGGACTCGGGCCATACCCACACAGTCAGACCGCTCTCGCCCTCAAGGGAAGGAGCGGGCACGCCCCATTCGCAGTTGCCCGTGAGCCTGAAAGGGACAAGGGTCTTGCCCTCCCTGAAGCGGACGCCGTGCTCGGTGAGGAGCTTGGATGCGGCATCTCTGTCGGAAAGGGTATCGAACTTCAGCGTGAAGGACGTCTTCTTAGGCTCCTCGATGTACTCATGATGAGGCATCTGAGGAGCGAGCTCGTTGTAGGTATCGGTATAGGTCTTCATCACGTAGGTGACGGGAGGCTCCAAGAACTCCTTGATGGTCTTGGTCACCACCTGGCGCACATTGTCCCTGCCCTCCATATCGGCAGCTGCTGCCTTGAGCAGGTCTATGAAGTCGGGGAGACGGAAGTACCAGTTGACCACGTCCTTCATGACAGGCTCGTCACCTGTGAGGGTGCTGCGGGGATCTATAAGGTTGATAGGGTCGTACTGATGGCCCATGTCGCACTCGTCGGCGTAGCCCTTCTCGGACTGGCAGCCCTGTACGGGACATTTGCCCACGACCTGCCTGCCGTTGAGGAACATCTGTGCCTTCTCATCGTAGAACTGCGCCGTGGTGCGTCTGCGGAGATGGCCAAGCTCGTAGAGCCTGCGTATCACTTCCTCCGACACCTGACGGTGCATCTCTGCGGTATCATCGAGGCCCGATGCTCCGAAGAGATCTAAGGATATATCATAGTCAGCCAATGTGCTCTTCTGATCCTCGTGGTTGCGGCGCACATAGTCCTCGATGGTGCCCTCGAAGCCTGCTTCCACCGCCTTGCGGTAGCCCTCTGCGATGGGAGAGCCGTAGCAGTCGGTGCCGGATACGAATATCACATTGTCCTTGCCGATCCTGTCGCGCAGGAACCTGGCGTACACATCGGCAAACACGAACACGCCGCCTACGTGTCCGAAGTGCAGCGTCTTATTGCCATAAGGCATACCGCCCGTGATGATCGCTCTCTTTGGGAATGAGGGCCTTTCCTCACGGGTGAGCCGTTTGTTTTTCTCGCTCAAAGCGTTGTCCTCCCGGATATATAGAGTTTATGGTATAGACTGTCTATATTATACCACATCCGAAAATAAAAAACAATAGATATATTATGAATGAACATACAATAAGTCAAATACGCAGGGTGTCAGGAACTGCGAGAGCACTTAGAACGGATATCGTAGGGGCGGACCTATGTATCCGCCCGCGTATACGTCCGAACATCCCGTCCCAGCCTCTGCCCTCCGGAGGCCGCCCCCATTCCCTCCCTTCCTTCTCTGCCCGCCAATGGCCACACTGTCTGAAAATATTCTCAAAATAACTTCATCATGACCCCTTGACATATCCATACGGATATGTTATAATAAGATGTTAAGTCATACATCTCATGACATCTCACGGTTGGAGGAATGATCATGCCTATCAGCGGCAAAATGCTCAAGGAAGCACTTATATCCGCGTCCCTGACTCTGGGCGACGTTAAAAAACAGATCGATGAACTCAATGTATATCCCGTTCCCGACGGGGACACAGGCACGAATATGTCCCTCACTCTGGGCAACGCTGCCAAGGAGCTGGGCCTCATAAGCGACAGCGAGGACGTCTCCACTGTGGCTAAGACCGCTGCGTCTGCTATGCTGCGCGGTGCCAGAGGCAACTCGGGCGTTATCACCTCTCTGCTGTTCAGAGGCTTCGCAAAGGGCCTTGAGGGCTGCACCGAGGCTACATGCGACAATATCGCCACCGCTCTCGAGATAGGCGTGGAGGCAGCATACAAGGCTGTCATGAAGCCTGCGGAGGGTACTATACTCACCGTTGCCCGCGTGGCATCGGAGAAGGCTCGTCAGAGCTCCTTCCTGACCAATGACGTGATAGTACAGTGGTCGGACATGGTGGAGGCTGCACAGAGCGCTCTGGACAAGACCCCCGAGCAGCTCCCCATACTCAAAAAGGCCGGCGTTGTAGACGCGGGCGGCAAGGGCCTTGTGGTCATATTCACCGAGATGCTCAAGGCATTCAAGGGTGAGCCCCGTTCCATGCCCTCCTCCACCGACAGCAGCGCCAAGAGCAAGCTCCATATAGATATACGCGACGACGAGGAGATCGTATACTCCTACTGCACGGAGTACATCGTCAACGGCAGGAACACAGATGAGGACGCAGCCAAGCTCAGGGCATATCTGGAGTCCATCGGCAACTGCGTCGTTGTGGTACATGACGACGATATCATAAAGATACACGTCCACACCAACAATCCCGGTCTTGCCTTCGAGAAGGGCCTCACCATGGGCTATCTCAGCAATATGAAGGTAGACAATATGAAGCTCCAGCGCGAGCAGAGGATGCGCGAGATGCTCCTCTCCAAGTCTCCCGAGCCCGTGGCTCCCGAGAAGAAGTACGGCATCGTCGCTGTTGCCAACGGCAGCGGCCTTCTGGATATGTTCATCGACTCCGGCGTAGACAAGGTAGTCATCGGCGGCCAGTCCATGAACCCGTCCTCCGACGATATCCTCCGTGCGGTATACTCCGTACCCGCTGAGGTAGTCATCGTGCTCCCCAACAACAAGAACATCATCATGGCAGCAGAGCAGGCTATGAAGCTCTCCAAGAAGACCATGGCCGTTATGCATACCACGTCCATACCCCAGGGCGTATCCGCTCTGATGGCCTTCGATCCCGATGCGGACCTTGAGACCAATATGGACAATATGAGCAAGGCTTACGAGCGCACCCAGTCCGGTCTCGTCACCTTCGCAGCCCGCAACTCGTCCTTCGGCGGACATGACATCAAGGCTGGAGATATCCTCGCTCTGGAGAACGGCAGGATGTCCTTCTCCGACCGCGATATCACCCGTGCGGCTTATAAGCTGACCCGCAAGCTGATCAAGAATCTCCGCGGCGACGCAAGGTTCGCTACCATATTCATCGGCGAGGA
>JAFYEQ010000111.1 GCA_017544185.1 Oscillospiraceae bacterium | reverse complement strand
TATCGGCGATCATATCCGCCCTTGCCTGTGCTGTGCCTGCTATGACCACGGTCTTCAGCGAGGGAGCGAACTTCTCGGTCTCGCTGAGCCAGTTGAGGGTCAGGGACGAGGGACACACCACCAGGAACGGCCCCTTGCCCTCCTTCTTGGCATCGGTCATCAGAGCCAGCGCCTGTATGGTCTTGCCAAGGCCCATATCATCGGCCAGTATCCCTCCGAAGCCATAGGAGGCTATGGTCTTCAGCCAGTGGTAGCCGTAGAGCTGGTAGTCGCGCATGGTGCCCGTTATCCCTGCGGGAGCCTGTGAGAGGTCCGCATTGTCCAGCTGTCTGCGGTACTCGCCCACCATATCCTTGAACTCGGCGGATCTGCGGAGGCGGACGCTCTTCATGTTCTTGAGGCTGTCAAGATACATCATGCGGTACTTGGGTAAACGGATATTGTCCTTGAGGAACTGTCTGTCGGTGATGTTGAGGTTGGCTGTCAGCTCCTCGAAGCCCGACATCTCCTCGCCTATCAGCGCGAAGGAGCCGTCCCTGAGACGGTGATACTTAGCGCCCTTGCGGTATGCCTGGAGCACCTCCAGCAGCTCCGCCTGGGTATAGTTGTCGTCGGATATGTCCAGAGCCAGCAGCTCACCGTCGGGGCGGACGCCTACCACGGGCTTCACGGGAGGACGCACCGTCAGGCGGCGGAAGCGCTCGCTGCCGTATACCTCCATCTCGTTCATCAGCTCTGTGGAGCCCTCCGTCAGGAAGCGGTACACCTGCTCATCGTCATCGCATATGAAGGGATGCGCGGGGTCTGTATTGTCCCGCATATATCTGCGTATAAGGCTGAGTATCCGTTTTTCTGCCGCGATGTCGCGGGGAGGCTCGGGCTCATCCTTCGGCGAATAGTTTATCATCTCATCGCCGTATACGAACACGGGAAGACCGACTATGTCCCCGCCGCTGCCCGCGTCTATGTAAAGCTGAGGCACCATATCGGGCGGGATCAGGTCCTCTATCAGTTCCACGCCTTCGATGACGGCATATTTCCGTACATTGCGGAGCACGGCAGACCAGAAGGCAGGCATATCCTGTCTGGTGATGTATATATCCTCCGACAAGGAAGCGTACAGCAGCGGGAACACCGCGTTCACGTACCTGCGGGACACCTTGCAGATCCTGCCCTCATCGGGCATCAGGACGAAGCCGCCGTCAGCGGTCTTCGCGGAGCTGCAGTCCGTGACGAGGAGCAGTTTGAAGCCCTCTTCTGCGGTGGAGATCCTGAACCTGACGGTGGGCTCTTCGTCCGTCACGTCTGTCATGACGCCGTTTATATCGAGCTGCTCTCCCTTGTACATGGAAAGGATCTCATCGGCGAACATCCCCTCAAAGGGGAAGGATCGGGGATCACTGTTAAAGTACGGCTGTCTCTGGTAATTCGCGTAGGACGAGCTCAGCAGCCTCTTTGCCCTGTCTGTCAACATGCTCATATCTACGTCAAGATCCAGCTCCTTGCCATAGGACAGATGATCCTCGGACAGGAAGTGCTGGTAGAGGGAGCGTACGTCGCGCACCTTGTACATACGGGTCATGCCTATCGTCAGGGAGTAGGCCAGCTCATAGTCCGTCATGACGATGTGAGGCTCTATATCTATCACGCCCGTCTTAGGGGCCCCCTCGTAGGCCTGACCGTTCTTTATCAGCCTTTCCACGGCGAGGCTGCTCTTGTTCTTCCTGTCCATCTCTGCGAACTTGCTCCTGCAGGCGTATAATACCGCCACGCAGTGCTTGCATAACCCCTGCATGAAGGCAGGACAGCTGCAGTTGGCCCAGCTTATGGTCCCCGTGCGGTTGTCGATATGCATCTCCACGCTGTAATTGTACGAGCCGTGTACCACTGCGCTGACATTGCCCTTGGGAGTGTATATCAGCTTGCGGACCTTTCCTCTCCTGTAGTAGGCATTTCCCTTTGTCAGCAGGCTCTCGTCGAGCTGCTTTTCAAAGCTGCGTATATCCATATCTGTATCTGTACGTCCTCTCCCGTTTATCGTAAGACGGGGGAGGCGGGCAGCTCCTCTCAAGTCTTATCGTATATGAACCTGTATACAAAGTATGCTCCCATCACCTTGTCCACATAGTGGGCAGTGGCAGAGGAGGGGATGCTGTCCAGGGTCTTGCCGTCCTTTGAGAACCGCTCGTCCGCCAGCCAGCTGTTGACCCGTCCCCGTCCTGTGTGATATGCAGCGAGAGCCGTGCGCTCATCGCCGTATTCCTCATAGAGGAGCTTCAGGAGATATGTGCCGTACTCTATGTTGTGTTCCGGGTCGTACATATCATCATAGGTGTATCGGTCGTCGTCCATGCGGAGCGCCACCCAGTCGAAGGCGTCGCCCATGAGCTGCATGAGCCCCCGCGCCCCCACCTCGGACTGCGCCTTGGGATCGAAATCCGACTCGGTCTTTATGACCGCCATGATGAAGTATTTATCCATGCCGCTCTATCTGCTGTACTTGTCCACATATCCCTCATATCCCATGGGGAACAGCCATCTCGCCCCGAATGGGAGCGCGATGACGAGGACGAGGATCAGCAGCGGGAGCAGCAACGATCTTCGCTTTTGTTTCTTTTTCCGCATATGTTCTCCGCTCAAGCATCGTTCTTCGCGGTGCCGCGCATATCCTTTATGCTGTTCATGACCGACAGTACGTGAGCCCTGAGCTCCTCTTCCGTGCCGTCGTTTCGTATCACATAGTCCGAATGCGAGAGGAAGAACTCCTCGTCGTACTGTGACGCGAAGCGCTCTCTCGCCTGCTTTTCGGTGATGCCGTCACGGGCCGTGATCCGTGAGAGACGCAGTCCCTCATCGGCGGTCACGCTGACTATCACATCGCATATACTGTCCGCCCCCGCCTGGAACAGCGTGGGCGCATCTATCAGCACATCCTCGCCTGCGGCGCTGTGCTCGTATGCCAGTTCCTTTATACGCGCCACGATATGGGGATAGAGGATCCCCTCCAGAGTATCGAGACGCTCTCTGTCCCCGAATACTATGTCGCCCAGTGCCCGCCTCTTAAGACAGCCCTCGTCGTCTATGACGCCGCTGCCGAAGGCCTCCTCGATCTCTGAGAGCGCAGGAGAGCCCTTGGAGGTCACCTCGCGGGAGACGCTGTCCGCATCTATCACATAGTATCCACCTGCGGCGAAGATCCTGCTCACAGTGCTCTTGCCGCTGCCGGACTGTCCGGTCAGACCCGTTATCATATCCTGCTCCTGTGTGTATGAGCGCCGTCAGCGGTGAGCCGTTCCCACAGCCTTATGGTCTCATTGTCCTCTGCGGTGAACTCCCTGCCGTCAAGGTAGGAGAGGGCCCCGCGGTCCTGTGAGAATACGAAGCGCAGTTTGTAGGACGACAGCGCCTGCGAGCGCACCTTGAAGCGTCGGTTGACCTCATTGCTGCCATACTTCCCGTCGCCCAGGAGAGGGCAGCCGATATGCGCCATGTGGGCGCGTATCTGATGGGTGCGTCCCGTGTACAGCTTTACCTCGCACAGTGCCAGATCCCCGTGTGCGGCGAGCACGGTATACCCCGTGACGATCTTCTTGTTGGCAGGGGTGCTCTTGTCGGACACGGTGACGGTGTTGGTGCTGCTGTCCTTGTAGAGATACGCCGTCATGGTGTCGGTCTTCTTGGGCGGTATGCCCGCCGTTATGCACAGGTAGAGCTTGTCTATCTCGCGTTCCTTTATGATCTCATTCATTATGCGAAGGCTCACCGCGTTCTTGGCGGCGATGACTATGCCGTCGGTATTGCGGTCGAGGCGGTTGCACAGTGCGGGAGCAAAGGAAGCCTCCGATCCGCTGTCATACTCGCCCTTCTTGGTAAGGTATCTCTTGAGCCTGTTTATCAGTGTGTCTGCACCGCTCTTGTCGTCCTCATGGACGGACAAGCCCGCGGGCTTATCTATGAGGACTATGTTCTCGTCCTCGTATATTATGGAGGGCATATCCCCCGCCGCCATGAAGTCGTCCTTGTCGGGCACGGTCAGCAGCTCGTCGGGGAGGTATATGTCTATCACATCGCCCTCTTGTATCCTGGTGGAGATCTCACAGCGCTTTCGGCACAGCTTGATGTGCTTTGTACGTATGGCTTTGTACATAGCGCTCTGAGGGAGCATGGGGCACGCCTTTGTCAGGAACTTGTCGATCCTCTGACCTGCGTCATTGGCTCCTACGATGAAGGTACGCATCAGTCATCGAGCCCCTCTCTGTATCCATAGGTCTTCAGTACCTCAAGAGCTATATCCGCCATGGGCGACTGTCGGTCCATGGCCCGCTTCTGCAGGTATCTGTGAGCCTCGTTCTCGGGTATCTTGAGATATTCTATCAGTACGCACTTGGCGCGGTATATCAGCTTGTCCTCGTCAGCCTTACGTCTCAGGTCGTCGTTCTCGCTCTTGGCACGGTCGAGGGACTCCTTCACGGATACCGCACGGCGTATGGTGTTCACGGCTATGCTCACCGACACGTTCTTGGGGAGTATGGATACCGGCAGGCCTACCGCCTTGGAGCACACCTCGTCGTATACCTTTGAGGGCACGAAGACTACCTGCTCCGAGGCGGTGCGTCCGCTGATGTACGCCACCGTGTCCAGTCCGAACTCATGCTCGAAGGGCAGCACGGACAATACCAGCCCATACCATCTCTCTCTCGCCAGTGTACGCGCATCCTCTCCCGAGGATGTCTCCACGTCGGTGACGCCCGCGCTCTTGAGCAAAGATATATAGTTGTCTCTCTTGGTCTCGTCGAAGCATATCAAAAGTGCGTTCATAGCTTATGCATCTCGGGTGTGCGCCCGCGGTATACGGTGTAGTACCTGAAGCCGATGTCGCGGAGCATCGCGCCCGCCTCATCGAAGTAGCATCCCAGGGTAGACGGATCGTGGGCATCGGACCCGAAGGTGATCAGCTCGCCGCCCATCTCTCTGTATCTCCTGAACACGTCATAGCAGGGATCGGGCTCGCTGAGGCCCCTCGACATGCCGCCGGTATTGCACTCCAGCGCCTTGCCGCCGTCTATGACTATGCGGAGTATGGGATCTATGATGTCTGAATACTCATCGTAGGAATAGGTGAGCCCGAAGCCCTTGCCGTAGCGGACGATGTAGTCCAGATGGCCCAGTATATCATAGCAGGACATCAGGCGTATATTCTCCAGCACCGTCTCGAAGTAGAGCGTGTAGGCCCTGTCGCCGTACTTCTCGAAGTACTCGGGGTAGTAGGGGTCCAGTCCCTCCACGAAGTGTACGGATCCTATGATAAGGTCGAAGGGATATGCCTTGGCCAGCATCTCCAGGTGATCGGCGATATGGGTCTGCAGTCCCAGCTCCACACCGATGCCGATGTCGAGCCGTCCCGAGTATGCCTCGTGCAGCTTCGGCATGTCCTCGAAGTATCCCTTGAAGTCCAGCTCGAAGTCCACGTCCGATACCACGAAGGGGTCGTGGTGATCTGTGAAGCATATGCGCTCCATCCCCAGAGCTATGGCTCTGTCCGCCTGATCTGAGGCCGGTGTCTCGCTGTCCCCCGACCATGACGAATGGATATGCTGATCTGTATACATCCCGTTCCCTCCTTACCGGGCAGCTCCTGCCCATCCGTATATTATACCACAAAGCTATACATTTGTCAAGCGCGGCTCACCGTTCAGACAGCTCGACCCGTGTCAGCCCCGTAAGGGAGCGCAGCAGATCGGGGGAAAGCCTGCAGGTCTTGATGATGCGGTGGGGGAGGGTCCTGCGGATATCGTCGAACACGAAGGATACCTTAGTACTGCCCTCGGATGTACCGCCGAACAGGGCCGTTATGCGGTCTACCCGCTGCTTGTCGCGGCTGTCGGCGTGTATGTAGAGAGTGCCGCTGTCGAAGGAGCGGATGAATCCCTGCACAGGGACTATGCGCTCTGCTATCACATTCATGCGCCCGTCCCGCAGGGAGACCTTTCCCCCGATGTACAGCTCCGCCCCAAGGGTCAGTGCGGGACGGCAGGACCTGAATAGGTCGGGAAAGATCACCACGTCCATCTGGGATATCCTGTCGCTCACCTTGCAGAAGGCCATCCTGTCACCGTTCTTGGCGGTATGCTCCCGCAGCTCGTCCACGGTGCATATGAAGGACGTACTGTCGCCAGCCCTGCGGCTCACCGCGGATATGGGAGGTATGCCCGCACATGCTCCGTAGAGCAGTGCATCGTCCAGCGGGTGACCCGAGACATACATGCCCAGCACCTCGTTCTCCCAGGCCAACAGCATGCTGCGGGGATATTCGGGCAGCTCCTCCAGTGTCTCAAAACGGGACATCCCTTCACTTCCGAAGAGATCCAGCTGTCCCTCTATGCGGTCCTCCGTCAGGTGGCCCGTGTCGGAGAGTATCATGTCCAGATCGTCCAGATAGGTGTGACGGGTGTGGCCCATGCCATCGAGGGCACCGCTCTTTATGAGACATTCGGCAGCCTTGCGGTTGAGCCTTACGCGGGACGCAAGATCTGTCAGGGACGTGAATGCCCCCTTCTCCCGCTCCCGCAGGATGTCGCGGACTATGTTCGCTCCCACGCTCTTTATGGACAGCAGGGATACACGTATGCCCTCATCGCAGGGCGTGAAGCCCGCGGTGCTCTCGTTCACGTCGGGACGGAGCAGGGGTATGCCGTGCCTTGCGCAGTAGGCCACACATTCGGTGAACTTGTCCTTGTATTCGGAGTATACCGACATATACGCGGCGAAGTACTCCTTCGGGAAATGGCATTTGAGATAGGCGGTGGTATAGGACACGGTGGAATAGGCCGCCGCATGAGACTTGTTGAAGGCATAGGACGCGAAGCTGGTCAGGCTGTCGAATACCTCCGCTGCGGTATGCTCGTCTATGCCGTTGGACTTGGCGCCCTCTATGAAGGC
>JAFYEQ010000110.1 GCA_017544185.1 Oscillospiraceae bacterium | reverse complement strand
TATGCGGCGATGGATACGGAGTTACATTTACGGAGGTACAGGCTGACGGCGGCAAGCGCATGAAGACTGCAGATTATCTCCGCGGGAACAGGATATGATACAGAAACAGACTGCCAGAGAAGCTGCATATCACTGGATACGGAGCGTCGAGGACGGAGCATACTCAAACCTGCTCAATATGGGGATAAACTTCCTTTCCGAGGAGGACAAGAAGTTCGCTTCCAAGCTCGTACTCACCTGTATCGAACGGCGGCTCACCCTTGAGCATATACTCAAAGCGTATCTGAGCAGACCGATACATAAACTCGACAAGCCCGTATATACGGTGCTCCTCATGGGACTGTGTCAGCTCGTGTATATGAACGTACCGGACAGTGCAGCAGTAAATGAGTCGGTCAAGCTGATCAAAAAGCTCCGACATGCTTCGGCAGGTGCTATGATCAACGGAGTGCTCCGTTCGTTCATACGTGACGGCAAGGTGATACCTCCCGTCGACGGTGACGAATGTGAGAAGCTCAGCGTAGAGTACAGCGTTCCTACGGAGCTGATACGAAAGGTCAGCGGCGCCTACGGCATGGATAATGCTATGATATGGCTCCGCCGCCTCGATATGACGGACGATACATACATACGCACGAATATATGCAAGACCGATACCGAACATCTCTTAGAGAAGCTCACGGCCGAAGGTCTCGAACCTTCGATGGGACCCATAGAGAACAGCATAAAGCTGGGCAAGACAGGCTTTGATAAGCCATCGTTCACTGACGGTCTGTACCATGTACAGGGGCTGTCCTCTCAGATGTGCGCTGACGCTATGGGAGCCTCAAAGGGAGATATCATACTCGATATATGCGCTGCCCCGGGCGGCAAGAGCTTCACAATGGCCGAGAAGGGCGCTCAGGTCATAGCATGCGAGCTCTACGAGCGGCGTGCGGGGCTCATAATAACGGAAAATATAAGGCTGGGCCTTGACGTAGATGTGGTCGTCAATGACGGTACGGTATACAACAAGACGCTGGCCGGACGCAGACCAAATAAAGTGCTCTGCGATGTCCCTTGTTCAGGCTATGGAGTATCGGGCAAGCCCGAGATACGCTATAAGCCGCTGGACAGTATAAAGGATCTGCCTGAGCTCCAATACAAGATACTATGTACATCTGCTGAGTATCTTCCTTCGGGAGGTACTTTGATATACTCGACTTGCACGGTCATGCCCGACGAGAACGAAGGCATCACCGACAAGTTCTTACGTGAGCATCCTTTCGACAAGGATCTGGAAAAGGTCATATTCGCTGATGATCGGGATGGCTTCTATATATGCAGGATGATAAAAAGATAGATATACTGTCCATGACATACGATGAACTCAGCTCTGCGCTGGTAGAGATGGGCGAAAAGAGCTTCAGGACGAAGCAGATATTCAAATGGCTCCACGGCAGGAACGCTGTCAGCTTCTCCCAGATGAGCGATATCTCCGCAGATCTGAGGAACAGGCTGGATGAGCGCTTCTATATACAAGACCTCAAAATAGTACGCAAGCTTTCCTCCAAAAAAGACGATACGATAAAGTACCTCTTCGAGCTTCGCGACGGCGAGCATATAGAGACCGTATCCATGGTATACCATCACGGGAACAGCATATGTGTCTCGACCCAGGTGGGCTGCAAGATGGGATGCACCTTCTGTGCCTCCACCATAGCAGGCTACAGGCGGGACCTGACTGTCTCGGAGATAGTCGGTCAGATATACGCCGCAGAACGCGAGAGCGGCAGACATGCCGACAGTATAGTCCTCATGGGTATCGGAGAACCGATGGACAACTTCGATAATGTGGTGAGCTTCCTTAAGGTGCTCTCAGACGAACGGGGACGCGGTCAGTCGCTCCGCCATGTTTCGGTCTCCACCTGCGGCATAGTCCCCAGGATAAGAGAGCTGGCGGATATGAAGCTCGGCATCACCCTGTCCGTATCTCTTCACAGCGCTGTAGATACAAGGCGCAGTGAGATCATGCCCGTGAACAGGCGCTATGATATACACGAGCTCATAAAGGCCTGCAGAGACTATACCGACAAGACGGGCAGACGCATATCCTTCGAGTATGCCGTGATAAGAGGCGTCAACGACTCAGACGATGACGCGAAGGCACTGCATAGTCTGCTTTCGGGTATGATATGCCATATCAACCTTATACCCGTCAATCCCATAAAGGAGCGTACCTACCGCTCCGACCGCTCCGGCGTGAACGTATTCGCCAAGAAACTGTCCGACATGGGTCTGAACGTGACTGTCAGACGCACGCTCGGTGCTGATATAGATGCTGCCTGCGGGCAGCTGAGAAGAAAGTATGAGATATGATCCCTACTGTGGATCGTACGGAGGTGACCTTTAGTAAATGATGGTCTATTCTCGGACTGATATAGGCAACAAGAGAGCCGAAAATCAGGATAGCTTCCGAACAGCAGAGCTGGAAAACGCTGTATTTGCCGTAGTATGCGATGGTATGGGCGGACAGAACGCAGGCAAAGAGGCAGGAGAACGCACATCAACGCTAGTCACAGAGCAGATCGAGGGAAGGTACTCACCAGATCTCGACTCCAACCGCATACGCAACATGCTCATGTCTGCAGTGCGCTCAGCCAATGCTGTGGTATATGAGCTGGGATGCGCCATACCCGAGTGGAACGGTATGGGCACTACTTGTGTCGCTGTCCTTATACGGGATAACGTGCTGCATGTGATAAACGTAGGCGATTCCAGAGCGTATCTCATCACACATCAGATAACCCAGATCACCAAGGATCATTCTATGGTCATGGATCTGTACGAGAGCGGCGACATCACCAAAGCAGAGCTCAAGACCCATCCAAAGCGCAACATCATCACCCGTGCGATCGGTGTGAGCGAGGATGTAGAGCCTGATTATTTTGAATACGAGATCCCCGATGGGGCAGCTGTACTGCTGTGTTCTGACGGCCTGTACAACTTCTGCGACGAGGGACAGATGTTCAGATGTATCAAGGATATGGCT
>JAFYEQ010000109.1 GCA_017544185.1 Oscillospiraceae bacterium | reverse complement strand
TAATCGGACATGATATACTTCCGCGACTTCACGGATATCCTCTCGATCACGTCCATACCATAGGTCTCGGTGAGGAAGGTGATGAAGCGTATACCGTAGTGGTAATGCTCCTGTGTCCCCGACCGCGGCAGAAGCGTGACGCGCTTGAACTCCTTCTGGGGATCTGCCAGTATCCTTGATGCGTCGTATACCTCCTGATACCCGTTGGTATCCACATACTGCATCATGTTCCACGCGGATCGGAAGTCTGCCTTTGCCAGAGCATACTCGGAGAAGAGCCCGATGCCCTCCTCGAAGGTCTGTCCCAAGAAAGGTCCCTGACGGAGCCTGAGCACATGGGAGAGCTCGTGGTATACCGTGGTAGTGACGCCCTCCGCCTGTACGAAGTCTGTGTCGAAGAGCTGTATGAAGTTGCCGTCCGCCTGCTGTACGGCCCCGTCGTCCACGTCATGGGCGATGTAGATATCTATCTTGCTCTTGTCGGTATTGATGCCGTAGAACCCGTCTATGCACATAGACTTACGCCAGTCGGCCACAGGAGCCGTCGTGCGGTAGCTGTAGGAGAGCCCGTAGAGCTTCTCCAGATCGGCCATGACGCGTTCGATAAGCTGTGGCATATCCCCCGGCACTATCGTCCCCTTGTCCAGATAGAGAACATAGCGGTCGCCGATGTAGTAGGATCTGTTCTTCACGGCAACGAGCTCGGCGCCGCTGCCGCTGAAGGTGATGAGCGGCTCAACGGGCTTGATCTTGTCGCCGCCGGAAGCAGGACCACTGTAAGCAGCGGCACTGCTCGTCACCAGACCGCAGCGGATGGCTATCGCTCTGAGGGTGCGTCCCTTGGGTACATCTATCACCGCAGACGTGCCCCATACGATCCTGCCGTTTTTCACCTTGAGCTTCTGTACGCCCTCCTCGACAGCGGGCATGGAGCCGTCAAGAGTATAGACGATATAGCTGTTCTTGGTCTGGGTATACACACGGTACTTGCCGGAGCCCTTGGGGCCCGACTGCTTTATGACGGGCTCCGCGATCTGCACGTTAAGTACGCCCCACTTGCCGAGGGGAGACCATTTGCCGTCCTTATATGCCTTGAAGTACATGGCAGCCCTTTTGCCCGTCATAGCCTCATCGAGGAACACCTTCTCCCCCGCCTTGACATGGGCGCAGGATGTGGTGATATTCGAGGAGCCGAAGCTGTAGTATATCTCGGCTCCCCGATCCCCGCACCTGAGCTGCACCGTGCGCCCACCGAACACGGGCTCTATCACCACGGTCGGCTTCGGAAGGTCTGCATCAGCGTATACTGTACCGCCGCATAATGCCACCAGCATAGCTGCCGCGGCGAGCAATATGATATATATCTTCTTCGTGATCTTCATGATACGTCCTTCATCCTTTCATCTTCCCGATATCCAGGCATCAGCGTTCTTATCTGCTCCATTACACCATTATACCATATACGGACCGAAAAGTAAAGAGCATAACTTTCATGTGCTGTATCTTCTGCATGGCCCGTTATGCTTTTCTTTTTTGTTCCTATTCTGTAACCGTTTGTAATATATGTGATGTGCAGCGCTCATGATCTGTACATATTGCACAAATAGGTGGCCGTATATTTTACGGCGCAGGTCCCCCGATCTGATTGACTTTAAACGATCCGTTATGGTATAATGAAAAGAGCGATCAAACTTTAAGAGCCCACAAATAAGCTATAACTAACTTATGCCTCTAAGAGGAGGATCAACAATGGAACAGACTCAGAACTACGAGTTCAGCAGTTATGCGTCCTTCCGCGAGACGATAAACGACCTCACGGACTCTCTTGCTCAGCTGCAGGAATACGCATCATCTCTGAACCTCGCCAACACCGCCCGCTCTATCGGCGATGTCATCGAAAAGGCTGCCAACGGACATTTCGAGGTGGCCATAGTCGGTGAGTTCAAAAGGGGCAAGTCTACCCTGATCAATGCCATACTCGGGCAGGAGGTACTGCCTGCCGATGTGCTCCCCGCCACTGCTACCCTCAACCGCGTCACCTACTCCAAGGAGCCCTACGTGGTAGTAGAGTACAAGGACGGCGCATCGGAAAAGGTAGATATCGACCGCCTGGCGGAATACGTGACCAAGCTGTCCTTCGAGAGCGAAAAG
>JAFYEQ010000108.1 GCA_017544185.1 Oscillospiraceae bacterium | reverse complement strand
TTCCGCTACAGTAGCTGGACTTGCCAAGACACTGGGCTCGGGCGCCATGACCAATCCCATACACGACATCACCCAAGACGTGGACTGCATCATGCTCATCGGCTCCAACCCAGAAGAGGCTCACCCCGTAGTGGGTATGCAGATACGCAAGGCGGTACAGAACGGCACGCGTCTGATCGTAGTAGATCCCAGAGATATAGGTCTCACGAAGTATGCCGATATCCATCTGAAGATACGCCCCGGCACTAACGTAGCCTTCGCAAACGGCATGATGAACGTGATGATACGTGAAGATCTGTACGATCACGATTATGTGGAGAACTTCTCCGAGGGCTTCGATGAGTTGAAGAAGACCGTCGAGAAGTATACCCCCGAATACGTTGGCGAGATATGCCACATAGATCCCAAAAAACTTGTTGAAGCGGCAAGGATGTATGCCACTGCGAATAAGGCGCCCATAATATACTGCTTAGGCGTGACAGAGCATTCCTCGGGAACAGAGGGCGTTATGTGCATGTCCGACATGGCAGTGCTCTGCGGCAAGATAGGCAGGAGCGGCTGCGGCGTGAACCCGCTCAGAGGTCAGAACAACGTGCAGGGCGCGTGTGATATGGGAGCTCAGCCCACCGACTACCCGGGATATCAGAAGGTAGATAATGACGAGGTAAGGACCAAGTTCGAGAAGAAGTGGGGCGTGCCTCTCAGTCCCGTACCCGGTCTCAAGGCTACAGAGGTGTTCCCCGCTGCCATAGAGGGGAAGATCAAGGGCCTGTACATATTCGGCGAGGACCCAATAGTCACCGACCCGGATACACATCATATCATCAAGGCACTGGAGAGCCTGGACTTTCTCGTGGTGCAGGAGCTGTTCATGACGAAGACGGCAAGATATGCCGACGTCATACTCCCCGGCATGAGCTATGCGGAGAAGGAAGGCACCTTCAGCAACACCGAGCGCCGCGTACAGCGCATACGCAAGGCTGTCACGGTCAAAGGGGATATGCGGCTCGATACGGATATCATCACAGCCCTCATGAACGCCATGGGCTATCCTCAGGAGCGTCTCACTGCGGCTCAGATCATGGATGAGATCGCGGAGCTGACACCCAGCTTTGCGGGCATATCCCATGCGAGACTGGATGCAGGCGAGAGCCTGCAGTGGCCCTGCAAGGGCAAGGATCACCCCGGCACTCCCATAATGCACGTAGGCAAGCCCGCAAGAGGGAAGGCACTGCTGTGGTCAGTAGACTACAAGCCTTCACAGGAGCTGCCCGACGAGGAGTACCCCTATATCCTCACCACAGGACGCATACTCTATCAGTACAATGCGGCGGCCATGACATCGAGAGTTCCCGGTCTTAATGAGATCGCGGGCGAGGGCTTCATAGAGGTCAACTTCCGTGATGCCGAAGCTCTGGGCATATCGAACGGCGAGAAGATAAAGGTGATCAGCCGCAGAGGTGAGATCACTGCCGCTGCAAGAGTGGGCAGGAAGGTATCTCAGGGCGAGACATGGATGCCCTTCCACTTCCCGGATTCTCCCGTGAACGTCATCACGAATGCGGCACTCGACGACTTCGCACGCATACCCGAATACAAGGTATGCGCGGTACGTCTGGAAAAAATAGATGGATAAAATACCGATAGAAACAGCGAGGGATATGCTCCTTGAGCATATCCCCCGTATCACCGAATATGATACCCTCAGCGTATCCTCTGCTCCGGGCAGGATCTGTGCGGAGGATATACGCTCTCCCATAGACGTGCCCTCATTCCCCCGCTCCGCTATGGATGGCTATGCGGTACGTGCAGAGGACATAGTCCGAGCGTCCGCGGATGCTCCTGTGATACTAGATGTAGTGGGTCAGCTCTTCGCAGGTGACTGCGCCGATATCCCCTGCCGTCCGAACACCGCGGTAAGAGTTATGACCGGGGCATATGTGCCCGAGGGGTATGACTGCGTGGTGAAGCAGGAGGATACGGACTACGGGGAGGAGATCGTAAAGATATACCGCTCTGTGAAGCAGTATATGAACTACTGCCCCGTGGGCGAGGAGCTCTCTAAGAGAGATCTTCTGATACATAAGGGCACGGTCATGGGACGTATAGCGACATATCTGCTGTGCAGTGCGGGCATCACCGAAGTAAAGGCTACAAGACGTGCTCTGGTGTCGGTATACTCTACAGGGAGCGAGCTGATAGACCCCGGTAACGCTCTTCGGAAGGGACAGATATACAACGGCCTTGAGGCTATGCTGTGTGCTTCCATAAAAGCCATGGGGCTAGTATATGCCGACAGGGACTGCTGTACCGATGATGAGGAGGATATCGCCGAACATATCCGTACAGGGCTGTCCTGCTCCGACATAGTGATAACGACCGGCGGTGTATCCGTAGGAAAAAAGGATCTGCTACCCAAGGTACTTAAGGATATGGGGGCGAAGATAGTCTTCCACGGTACCGACATACAGCCCGGTACTCCCACCATGGGCAGCGTCCTCGACGGCAAGGTGATACTTAGCCTTTCAGGGAACCCATTCGCTGCTCTGGCGAACTTTGACTACTATTTCCCGTATATGGCCGCGAAGCTCATGGGGAGCGACAGCTTTCTCACAGAGGAGAAGACCGCGCTCCTTGCTGACAGCTATACCAAGGTGAATATGCTCCGCCGCTTCGTTCGCGCAAGATACGAGGACGGCAAAGTATATCTCCCCACGGACAGGCATTTTTCGTCTGTAGTGGGAGATCTGACAAAATGCAACTGTTATATGGACATCCCCGCACAGACCCGTCTGTCTGTGGGAGATACCGTTAAGATACGAATGATGATATGAACGCGAAGATAATTTATGAGCAGCCGAGGATATCCGTCGGCATACTCGCAGGGGGCAAGAGCTCCCGCATGGGCAAGGACAAAGCCCTTCTCGAAGTGGAAGGGCGCACCTTGATAGAACGCACTGCAAAGGAGCTCGGAGGCTTTCCCGAGATCCTTGTTTCTGCTGCCCGCAATGGAACATATGAGTTCCTGGGGCTGCCCGTGGTATACGATGAGAACAAGGACATAGGCCCTATCGAAGGCATGCGCCGCGTGATCGCGGAGGCTGAGAACAAGTATGTCTTCATATGTGCGGCGGATATGCCCTATATCAAGAAGGAGCTCGTAGACTATATCGCTCAGTTCATATGCTCGGACTACGACTGCTATGTCATCACAGATGATGAGCATATGCAGCCTTTGTGCGCCATATACTCAAAGGCAGTACTGCCTATGATAGAGAGGCTCATATCCGAAGGAAGATACAGGCTCCGCGAGATATTCAGGCTCTGCCCCACCAAATATATACCCCTCGGATCCTCCTGCTTTGACAAGAAAGTGGTCCGCAATATAAACACCAGAGAATAGTATCTGGAGCTCAAAAAGCCTCTGGTGTTCTGCGTCAGCGGATACTCCGACAGCGGGAAGACCTGGCTGATCTCAAAGCTGATAAATGAGTTCATCGGCGAGGGATACAGCTGTGCGGTACTAAAGCACGACGGACACGATCACTTTACAGATCTGCCCGACAGCGACACCGATATCTATACAAGATCTGGCGCTGTCTGCTCCGCTGTGTTCTCAGATACAAGATGGTCGATACACTGTATACAGAGCGTTGCTCCCGAATATATCACGGACAAACTGCGCTCTATGGAAGCCCCTCCGGATGTGATCATCATAGAGGGTCTTAAAGACAGCGCTTACCCAAAGGTGGAGATCGTCAGGAAAAGTATCTGTGACAAGAGAGTATGTGATAAAAATACGCTCATATGTATCGCATCAGACTGTATCTCTTCGGATGATGTCGACTGTCCCGTATACGGGATCGACGATGTCCGAAGCATTTTTATGTGCATAAAACACCGTTTCGGGATGGATATAGTATGGAACTGATACGCACTGTCGATGCAGTAGGACATGTACTGTGTCATGATATAACTCAGATAATACCCGGCGTGATAAAAGGCCCCGTGTTCAAAAAGGGACATATCGTCCGCGAGGAGGATATACCCGTACTGCTCTCATGCGGCAAGGAGTACCTGTATGTATGGGAGAAGCGGGAAGGCATACTGCACGAGGACGAAGCCGCTGAGATACTCAAAAACATATGCATAGGCGACAGCCATATGTTCACCTGTACCGAGCCCTCCGAAGGCAAGATAGAGATAAGAGCGGCACACAGAGGCCTGTTCAGGATAGACCGCGGCGCTCTCAACAGAGTCAACGCTCTCGGTGAGATGATGATCGCGTCGGTACACGGGGACACGCCTGTAGATGTGGGCGACAAGCTGGCGGCTACACGCATCATACCCCTGGTGATAGAAGAAGCGAAAATGACTGCTGCTGTAGCTGCGGCAGGAGAGACGCCTATATTCGATATACTGCCCTTTATACACCATCGTGTCGGTATAGTCACAACGGGAAATGAAGTATACAGCGGACGTATCGAAGACAAGTTCGGTCCTGTACTGCGGGAGAAGCTGTCGGTATACGATACCGAGGTGATATCCCAGATATTCGTGCCCGACGGTACAGACAGCATCAAGGGAGCCATAGAGGAGCTCATAGCAGAGGACGCTGAGATGATACTCGTCAGCGGCGGTATGAGCGTAGATCCCGATGACCGCACTCCCGCAGACATAAAGGCATCGGGAGCGGATATCGTCACCTACGGTGCGCCCATACTCCCCGGTGCCATGTTCCTGCTGAGCTATCTTGACCATAAGGACAGGACCATACCCATAATGGGACTTCCCGGATGTGTCATGTACGCAAGGCGCACAGTATTCGACCTGATCCTCCCACGTGTACTGGCAGGCGAACGCCTGACGGCAGAGGATATCAGCATATACGGTGAAGGCGGGCTCTGTCTCGGCTGCGATATATGCACCTTCCCCCGCTGCGGGTTCGGGAAGTGACAGGTCATGATACTGTCAGATCAATAAACTACAAAGGATATAACTATGCTCTCACATATCGATAACAACGGAAATGCCATTATGGTAGACGTGACGGACAAGTCTGTCACGGAGCGCACTGCCCGCGCCAGTGGACGCATATACATGAGCCGTGAGGCTCTGGCTGAGATAGCTGACGGCACCGTTCCAAAGGGGGACGTGTTCGCTGCTGCACGCATAGCGGGCATCATGGCCGCCAAGAAGACGCCTGAGCTCATACCTCTGTGCCATACCCTGATGCTCACCAAGGTAACGGTGGATATCACTCCTCTCTTTGACGAGGGATGTATACTATGCAGCTGTACCGTGAAGCTGACAGGAAAGACAGGCGCTGAGATGGAAGCGCTGACAGGGGTGAGCACAGCGCTGCTGACCATATACGATATGTGCAAGGCTGTCGATAAGACGATGGTGATAACGGATATCCGCCTTGATGAAAAGGACGGCGGGAAGTCCGGCCATTATGAAAGGAAATAGATGAAAAGAATATACACTATAGCAATAGCTGCTGCGATACTGACAGGATGCTCAGCGGGCAGCTCCTCCGGCACAGCTCAGGAAAAAACGCCTGTAGAGATGATGCAGGCTGCTGCAGATAACGAGGTGACGATACTTGCGGCTGCATCCCTTACGGAT
>JAFYEQ010000107.1 GCA_017544185.1 Oscillospiraceae bacterium | reverse complement strand
TCGGTATAGGGCGTTTCCAACGCCTGACGCAGGCGCTTCAGCTCCTCGCCTATGGTCTCATAGGCGCCGCGGTAGTAATATGCCATATCCTCGATATGGCGCTCTATATGCTCGCCAGATGCTGTCCTGTCAGTCACCAAGTCACCCTCGCGAAGGGCATCGTATACCTTCTCCACCCGCTCGGTCTCAGAGGCTGCCCTGATATACAGGGACTTTAACATCACCTCATCGGTGATCATGTCCTGTACCCTCAGACAGAGGGCGTCATCGGCGGCGAACACGGATATCAGCGCTGCCTCGTACAGCCCTGCATCCAGCTCCGTACGCGCCTTCCGGAGAAGCTCGGATACGGCACTTACAGCGCTCTGCGCCTTAGTGCCCTCAAAGCGCTCCGCCATCTCCGCGGTCTGACGCTCACAGGTCTCGACCATCTCACGCACCATATCCGCACAGCGGGCCCTGCGCTCCTCGGCATCCGCTATCTCATCCAGTGAGCGCTGCACCTCGGCGCGTCTGCTGCGTATCTGTGTTAGAGCCGTATCCATAGTACGGGTCAGCTCCTCGCGGCAGCGCGTATCTATCTCTTCTCTCGCCTTGTCGAGCCTCAGACATATCCTCTCAGACATCTCCTCGCAGGACTTCATGAAGGCAGTCAGGTCTCCTGTGGCGTTGAGCTCTGCTCTGAGCCTATCCGCAGCGGCATCGTACTCTGCCATACGCTCCCGCTCAAACTCCGCCCTGCTCTCGGACATACGAAGATCCACCGACTCAGCCTTCAGCACAGCTTCACCTATGGTGCCGCTCATACGTCTCAGCCGTCTCATCTCCACAGCGTTCAGCTCATTGGTGATGCGCTCGGACAGCGCCGACATATCGATGGTATCGTATCTGCGATCCATCATGATCTTTTGTACAGCCACGGCAACAGCGGTATCCTTCAGCAGCATACCCGCCATCATTGCCGCGCCGAACAGTATCATCCCTGAAAAGCTCATGATATCCTCCCCTATGTCAGTCCATACGTCCGTTTATCTGCATCACCTTGTCTGCGGCAGCGGCACGTACACGCATCTGCGTGGTCTGCCCTGCCTCCATGGGACGGTGCTCCACGTCTATGCCCTTGGTCACCAGTACCTCAGCAGCAGCCGCGATGATCTCATCTCTGCGGCCTATGTCTATATGCGGCGGATAGAAGCATACCGCGGTATTCACGTACCTGTCGTCGGAGCGGCGCCTTACGGGTATCATGACCAGCTCGAACTCGTGTACGCTCATATCATCGGTAAATGTGACCACATGATCTCCGCTCTCATCGGACAGTTTGCAGGTATAGCCCTCATCCGACAGTACCGACCGCAGCTCGGTATAGAGCCTCACCCGTTCCTCCCATGCAGCCATCCTGCTGTACATGAGATCTGCGACGCGGATCTGTTCGGTACGGCGGGATAGGGCCGACTGTATACGGTCGTAGAGGTACATCTCCGTGAGCTCACGAGATCTCTCGGGATGCATGATCATATACTCTGTTATGGCGTCATCGTCGTCGGGCAAGTCCCCAGCCCCCGACAGCACCATCTCATCATAGCTGCGGTGGATCTCGGAGTATCTGCCGTCCGACCACAGATCCAGCTGCTCGTCGGATATGCGCCCGTCTACGGCGTGCATATACCTTCCCAGCATATCCATGCCCTCGGGGAGCCTGTGGAGCGATACGGCCCTCTGCTCTTCATCGTGCAGGAGCTGTCTTAGCACAGTATGATAATGCATCCAGCGGGCAGACCTCTGATCTGTCTCGATCACGTCAAATGACAGCTGCATCATCAGGTCTGCGCATATACCTATCACGCTCTCGTACAGACCTGCCGAGAGCAGGTCTGCCGTGTCCTGTATGCGCCTGCGGTAAAGGTCGATATGCCCGGGGAAGAAGAACTCCAGCGGTACCTTCTCAGTGACCTGTGAGAACCGCTCCACGAAGGCATCCCGCTGCTGTACCGCCCTTGTGCGGGCATAGTCCCGTCGTGAATTATACGCTTCCTCGAAGCGCTTGGCGTCTATCAGCATCTGCTCGGTCTTCTGCTGCTCCGCCGCCAGCTCACGGTCAAGCTGTCCCTCCAGCTCATCATATTGCTGTCTGAGCCTGCCGATCTCCATGGAGATCCTGTCCTGCTCACGGGAGACCGTCTCCTCCAGCGCCCTGCGGTATACGTCCTCGGTGTTCCTGTCATGGGCGGCTATACGTTTATCCATCTCCGCAGACAGGGCTGCCATCTTCGCTCTAGTATCCCGTGCCGCCTGACGGCGCTCATGCTCCAGACGTATCTCCAGAGACTCTATCTTCTCCGACAGCTCCGCCTGCTGCCGCTGTATGCTCTGCACCGTTGACATCATTCGCTCCTGTGACGTATGATATCCGCATACGCCGCATCTATCACGGCGCACAGTTCCTTCTCCAGCATCAGCAGCTCCTCCCGTGAGGACGCATCGGCTATGCGGCGGGTAAGATCTGTCTCCCCATAGCCGTCCAGCATGGCTATATCCGCAGCCTTGTCCCCTTCCAGATCCTCTGCGGTATAGGGCTCATCGGACATGGCCTCGGTCTCGGGGACGATCATATCCACCATAAACCCGCCGTCTACGCGGGTAAGACGCATCTCATCCGCACATACACCACGGATCTCATAGCTGCCCTTCACGGCAGACATGGGATCTGTGACAGCCCATCCAAGAGAGGAAGGCTCACCGGATACGATCCTGACAGTATACTCCCTGATATCGGAGCCCGCACCTATGCACAGCGCATCTCCTGCCTTCGTGATGACCATGC
>JAFYEQ010000106.1 GCA_017544185.1 Oscillospiraceae bacterium | reverse complement strand
GTCCGAGATAGGCAAGTCCACCGTAAAGGGCCTCCAGGGCGACGGCAAGGTCCTCAAGACCGCTGCCTGCGCTAAGCACTTCGCTGTACACAGCGGTCCCGAGGCTATACGCCACGAGTTCGATGCCAAGGCTACCCCCAAGGATATGGAGGAGACCTATCTCCCCGCCTTCGAGGCTCTTGTCAAGGACGCAGGCGTGGAAGCTGTCATGGGCGCATACAACCGCGTCAACGGTGAGGGCGCATGTGCCAGCCGATTCCTCATGAGCAAGCTCCGCGAATGGGGCTTCGACGGCCACTTCGTGTCCGACTGCTGGGCTATCCGTGATTTCCACGAGCATCACGGCCTTACAAAGACCATCGCAGAGTCTGCAGCACTGGCTCTCAAGACGGGCTGCGACGTCAACTGCGGATGCACCTACCAGCATCTGTCCACCGCTCTTGCGGAGGGGCTCATCACCAAGGAAGACATACGTACTGCCTGCATACATCTCATGCGTGCCCGCATAAGGCTCGGCATGTTCGATGACAAGACAGAGTACGACGATATACCCTTCAGCATCGTTGCTTGCAAGGAGCATAAGGCGGTATCACTTGAGTGCGCTGAGAAGTCCATAGTAATGCTCAAGAACGACGGCATCCTCCCCATAGCAAAGGATGCATCCAAGACCATCGCGGTCATCGGCCCCAACGCCGACAGCCGCACGGCTCTCGAGGGCAACTACAACGGTCTGGCTGACAGGTACAACACCTTCCTGTACGGCATACAGGACGCTTGGCCGGGAAGAGTTCTCTTCGCAGAGGGCTGCCATCTCTACAAGAACAAGGTATCCGGGCTGGCACGTCCCGGCGACAGATACGCTGAGGCAGTTGCCGCTGCAGAATGCGCTGATACCGTCATACTGTGCGTAGGTCTCGACGCCACCATAGAGGGCGAAGAGGGCGATACCGGCAACGAGTTCTCCTCCGGCGACAAGAACGATATCCGTCTCCCCGAGGTACAGCGCGAGCTGATACGCAGGGTAATGGCTGTAGGCAAGCCCACCATCATAGTAGTGGCTGCGGGCAGTGCCATAAATACCGAGTCCGACCCCAACGCCCTGCTCCATGCATGGTATCCCGGTTCCGAGGGCGGCATAGCTCTGGCTGAGATCCTCTTCGGCGATATATCGCCTTCCGCTAAGCTCCCCGTAACTTTCTACGAGTCCACGGAGCTGCTCCCCGACTTCACGGACTACTCCATGAAGGACCGCACCTACCGCTACGCTCAGAACAATATACTCTTCCCCTTCGGCTACGGTCTGACCTATTCCAAGGTGGAGTGCACCGCTCTTGAGTATACCGACGGCAAGGCTAAGGTCACTGTACGCAACACGGGCAGCATGGCTGTAGCCGATACCGTACAGCTCTACATCAAGGACTATTCTCAGTACGCAGTGCCAAACTTCAGTCTCTGCGGCTTCGAGCGTGTATCCCTTGAGGCTGGCGAGGAGAAGACCATCACCATCGACGTTCCCGAGCGTGCCTTCACTGCGGTGGACGACAACGGCAAGCGTGCAGTATACGGCGACAGGTTCACACTCTATGCGGGCACACACGCTCCCGACGAGCTCTCCTGCAAACTCAGCGGCACTGTATGCATGAGCACGGAGATAAAGAGATAAACAGATGATCGACTTAAGGCGGTGACGTATATGCAGGCTCTCACAGTCAACAGATACTTCGGCGATCATATGATACTTCAGTGCGGCGCCCCCAATACCATCGAAGGCACCGCTGCTGAGGGCAGCATGATAACGGCAGAGCTGGTCGGGAAGTCCGGCTGCTCCGCTACATGCACGGCTAAGGACGGCAGGTGGGAGATCACGCTGCCGCCCGTGGCATCTTCATACGATCCCTACGAGATACATATCACCGACGGTACATCGACGATAGTCTTCACCGATGTGCTCTTCGGTGAGGTGTTCCACCTGAGCGGGCAGTCCAATATGGAGCTGCCCATATCCCGTACCATAGACCCATTCGACCCGCACAGGCCCAATGAGGACAAGTATATCCGC
>JAFYEQ010000105.1 GCA_017544185.1 Oscillospiraceae bacterium | reverse complement strand
TAGTTGCCCATGGTAGAAAGGCTCCCTATGAGTATAGGTCTCAGATACTCCGTGGTGTATACCACAGTGCCCTCTCTGGCACCAAGTAATACCACCAACTTCGGAAGAGCTGCCGACCCGACAGTCATGACTACGATACTGTTGACCACTGTGAGCACCATTCCCGCCGTAAGGGTATGCTCCGCCTTCTGCCTGTCGTCCATACCAAGACAACGGGCTATGAACGAAGAAGCGCCGGTGCCCACCATATTTGATATGGCTATGGTCACCATCATCACGGGATACGCAAGGTTCACCGCAGCGAGCATCAGATCGTTGTGCATGAGCCCCACGAAATAGGTATCTACGAGATTATACAGCACCATGATGAGCATCCCCGCTATGAGCGGTACCCCCATCTTCAGCACGGCTCTTACAGGCTCTTCTTCCCTGAGCGTGTATATCCTCTTGTCTTCTTTTGAGAGTATATCTTTATTATCCATGATATGATCAAATGAGAGGGTACGATAACGCACCCTCAGTCATCTTCCATCACTTTATGCCGTACAGATACAGATCGCACTTGATCATGCCGTTGTACAGCTTGCGTTTCTTATCGGGCTCCTTGCCGAAAAGCTTCGGGAATCCCTCATCGGGAGAGATGACCGCACAGGGATGCTCCCTGTCTGCCTTGAACACCTTTCCCATAACGGTATAGAGCTCCTCAGCCTGCCGTACATCGAACAGACGTTCACCATAGGGAGGATTAGCTATCACAAGGCTGTCGGGCTTGTTCTCAAAGTCCTTGATATCAGCCTGTACCGCGCGGATGCGTGACTTCACTCCAGCCCTCGCCGCATTCTCCAAAGTGAGCTCAACGCAGGCAGGGTCAATGTCCGAGCCGAAGGCCTCAAAGTCGCTGTCTCGTATGATCTGGGCCAGCGCCCTCTGACGTTCTTCCTTCCACACCGACTGGGGTATGATGTCCCACGTCATAGCGGCGAAGCCGCGCTTGAGCCCCGGTGCGATGTTCAGAGCCTTGTATGCCGCCTCTATCAGCAGCGTACCGCTGCCGCAGCACGGGTCGTACACCTTGCTGCCGCGCCTTACTCCTGCGATATCGACTATACCCGCAGCCAGCGTCTCCTTTATGGGAGCTATATTGGAATGAGGACGATAGCCTCTCTTGTGGAGCCCCACACCCGAGGTATCTATGTATACCGAAGCTATGTCTTTTATAATATTGAACTGTATGCGGTGGAGAGAGCCTGTCTCCTCGAAAAAGCTCAGATGATACTTAGAAGCCAGCCTGTCCACCGCCGCCTTCTTTATTATCGACTGATAGGCGGGGATGCTGTGCAGCACCGAGTTCACCGAATGTCCTGTAACGGGGAAAGCATCGGACTTGCCTATGAACCTCTCCAGCGGCAGTGCCTTCACGCCCTCGAATAGCTCATCGAATGTAGTTGCACGGAAGGTACCCAGGAGTATCTGCACTCGTTCGGCGGAGGCCAGACAGATATTTGCACGGGCTATGGTCTCGGTGGTGCCCTCAACATTCAACCTTCCGTCGGATACGGTGATGTTCTCGCCGCCTATGCGGGACACCTCGAATTTCAAGGTGCGCTCTGTGCCGAAATGGCAGGGACAGGTAAGAGTGAGTCTTTCGCCGTTATTCATCATTATTATCTCCGTTGGCAGCAGCATCCTGTGCGGCTCCTCCGCCGTTCTCGCCCTGTCCGCCTTCTGCGCCCTCGGCGCCTTCTTCCTCTTCTACCTCAAGATCGGGGAAGTAGTTTCTGTCGTTCATCTTGGTGCCGTGCTTGCACAGCTCGGGAGTATTCGCTGCGGTATACCATCCCTGATGATACGTCTTGCAGCGTGTGGATGCGATATCGCCCGTATCCGAGCAGAAGAAATAGTGGTTTACTGTATTCGGAGCGGCAAACTCAGCCTTTTCGCCCTTGTCTGCGATATCGCCGAATATCCTCTTCCACAGCTCAGCTGTACCGTAGTATGTACCGGGCTCGACCTTTCTGTTGTTTTCATAGCCGTACCATACACCGCTGACATAGTCGGGAGTGCAGGCTACAAAGAGGTTGTCCCTCCATTCCTGTGAGGTACCGGTCTTTCCTACGACCTCAACATGAGGAAGCTTGGCGGCACGGCCTGTACCGTGTTCACCCTCGACTACCTCCTTCATCATGCGGTTCATGACATAGGCAGTATCCTCGCTTATCGACTGAATCGGGGTGTACTTGTGCTGAAGTATCATATCGCCCGAGGGATCGAGCACATAGGTATAGGATGTGGGCG
>JAFYEQ010000104.1 GCA_017544185.1 Oscillospiraceae bacterium | reverse complement strand
GCAGCCGTACAGTGCATGAACATCATGATGGGCGTTGACGAAGGAAAAGGTCTGGAATAGGATCCGGTAGGATGATATGACAAGGATATATTTTGTAAGGCACGCACAGCCCGACCCGTCGGGCGGATATAACCCGGAATTCCCCCTCACGCCCACAGGCAGGCGAGATTCACAGGCGGTGGCGTGGGTGCTGGAGGACAAGCCGATCGCGGCGATATACGCATCCACCTACAGGCGCACGTCCCAGACGCTGGAGTATTTCTCCATGGCATCTCATTTGCCCATACAGGTCATAGAGGGCATACATGAGAGGGTATCGGGCAACTGGAAGGGCCTCACCGACAGCTACTCGCAGTACATCGCCATGCAGTGGAACGATCCCGACCTTAAGGGCGAGGGCGGCGAGAGCATGAACGATGTCAGGGACAGAGCGGTACCAGTAATAAGAGAGCTCATAGCACGTCACGAGGGCGAGGCCATAGCAGTGGGCATCCACGGTATGGCGCTGGGCGTGATACTGGCAGAGCTGATCCCGGGCTTCGGCTATGAGGGCTTCAAGGAGTATGTGGATATGCTGCCCTATATACTGTGCGTCGACTTCGAGGACGGTATATACGTTCGCTCATGTGTGGAACTGGCAGTAAGACGGGGATATCCCCGCAATTATATGATGGACGGTGTGAAGAAATGATAGATATGGATAAGTATCCCGTCAAGGACGGGGGCATATGTGCCGCTGCGGGCTTCAAGGCCAGCGGATGGTACTGCGGTATCAAGGCATTCATGCAGACAGGTGCGGACGGCAATGAGAGCCCTCTGCCCGGAAAGAAGAACGATATTGCTCTGGTGGTATCAGACGTGGTATGCGAGACCGCGGGAGTATACACCTCCAATAAGGTAAAGGGCGCTCCTGTAGTAGTGACCAAGGACAACCTGGCGAAGACCGGCGGCAAGTCGAGGGCTATAATAGTCAACTCCGGCAACGCCAACACCTGCAACGGCGATGGTGAGGAGAAGGCTCGCATGATGTGCCGTCTGGTAGCCGACAAGGCAGGGATCGCTCCCGAGGAGGTCATCGTGGCATCCACGGGCGTCATCGGTCAGGTGCTCCCCATAGAGCCCATACAGAAGGCCATCGATCCGCTGTTCGACGGCCTGTCCTACACAGGCAACGTTGAGGCTGCCACCGCCATAATGACCACGGATACGGTAAAGAAGGAATACGCCGTTACATTTACGGCAGGCGGAAAAGAATGTCACCTTGGCGGCATGGCTAAGGGCTCGGGCATGATCCATCCCAATATGGCCACCACCCTGAACTTCATCACCACCGACTGCGCGATATCCTCCGATATGCTGCAGAAGGTGCTGTCAGACGTGGTGAAGATCACCTACAACTGTCTCTCCGTTGACGGTGACCAGTCCACCAATGATACCTGCATGGTGATGTCCAGCGGTCTGGCGGGGAACGAGAAGATCGTATCCGAGGGAGAGGATCTTGATACCTTCAAGGCAGCTCTCACACAGGTGATGGCCAACCTCACACGTATGCTGGCAAAGGACGGCGAGGGCGCTACGAAGCTGCTCACCTGCGTATGCGCAGGTGCTCCCGACCTTGACACGGCTATCGTGATAGCAAAGAGCGTTATATGCTCTCCTCTGGTCAAGTGCGCTATGTACGGCGCTGACGCCAACTGCGGACGCATAATGTGCGCTATGGGCTACGCCGAGACAGACTGCGACGTGACCGAGGCCGATGTATGGTATATCTCCAAGGCAGGACGAATACTCGTATGCGAGAAGGGCCTGGGCCTGAAGTTCGATGAGGATCTGGCAAAGGCTATACTGTCCGAGGATGAGATAGAGATATACGCCGACCTTCACCGCGGCGATGCAGACGCTACTGCATGGGGCTGCGACCTGACGTATGACTATGTAAAGATAAACGGGGACTATAGGAGCTGATCTTATCTTCGCACTTCTATATACTGAAGTGAGGATATATTTCTATCATAGGATCTGGGATAAAGGGACGAGGGACAAGGGACGAGAGAGGCAACTGCTGACGCAGTTGCTAGGGACAAGTCGGACATGTGAAAAGCAAGGATCATACCGGATATGGAGCATTATAGTCAATTGATCGTATGGCAGAGAGCCATGGATCTTGTTTGTGAGATATATGATCTGACCAGATCGTTGCCGAAAGAGGAAATGTTCGGACTTACATCTCAAATAAAGCGTGCGGCGATCTCTATCCCGTCTAATATCGCTGAGGGATACGGGCGAAACTCATCATCTGACTATGCTCATTTTCTAAGCATAGCACGAGGATCGAAGCATGAAGTCGAAACTCAGTTGTATATATGCGAAAGGCTTGGGTATATACAAAGAGAACGATCAAAAAAAGCATTCTCATACTGTAATGAGATCGAGAAGATGTTAAATGCCATGATAGTCAAATTGAAAACTTGACCGTCTTGTCCTTGGCAACTGCGCCAGCAGTTGCGTCCCTTGTCCCTTGTCTCTTGTCCCTTAATACAAAAAAGGAGCATACAAAACAATGACCATACCAAATGATGTCCGTTCGGAAGTGCTGATAGATGCGCTCCCGTACATACAGAAATACAATAACAAGATCGTCGTGATAAAGTACGGCGGCAATGCCATGACCAATGAGCTCCTCAAGGATGCGGTCATGAG
>JAFYEQ010000103.1 GCA_017544185.1 Oscillospiraceae bacterium | reverse complement strand
GCTGGGTGTGGACGCAGCAGCAGCCCGCAGAGCAGGCCTGCTCCACGACGTGGGCAAGGCACTGTCCTACGAGATCGAGGGCTCTCACGTACAGATCGGCGTGGATGTATGCCGCAAGTACAAGGAGTCGCCTGAGATCATACACGCTGTAGAGGCTCACCACGGCGACGTAGAGTGCCGTACAGTCATCGCAGCACTGGTACAGGCAGCCGACGCCATATCCGCAGCAAGGCCCGGTGCCAGCAACGAGAACTACGAGAACTACATCAAGCGTATGGAGAAGCTGGAAGAGATATGCTCCTCCTACGAGGGCGTTGAGAAGTCCTACGCTATACAGGCAGGCCGCGAGGTGCGCATAATGGTAGTGCCCGAGCAGGTCAACGACGAGAAGATGGTGCTCGTAGCCCGCGAGATCGCGAAGCGCATCGAGAACGAGATGCAGTACCCCGGACAGATCAAGGTGCATCTGATCCGCGAGAGCCGCGCGATAGAGTACGCAAAATGATAGAAATACCGACCTCATCACATGATGAGGTCGTTTCTTTGTATGTACAGTTGATACTATGATCTGACCCACGGACAGATACGGAGGCATGGAGGCTGCCGCCCCTATCAACCGCGCTGGCAGTTGCATCTCTTGTCCCTTGTCCCTTGCCCCTTGCCCCTTGCCCCTTGTCCCTAACAACTGAGCGGACAGTTGCATCTCTTTGCTGTGAAGCAAAGATCCGGAAGCAGAATGATATAAATATCCGCTGCCGCATCGCGGCAGCGGATCGTCTTATGATCAGTCTGTCTTCAGGGATACGATGACATCGCTCACCAGGTTGGCGGGGAGCTGCTCGTATCTTACGAAGTCATACTCGAACGTGCCCATACCGCGGGTGATCTGGCGGAGCTGAGTGGTGAAGGTCTCCATCTCACGCTCGGGCACCTCTGCCTCGATAACGGTCATGCCCTTCTCCTCGGCGGGGTTCATGCCCAGCACGCGGCCGCGCCTCTTGTTGAGGTCGCCCATAACGTCGCCCGTATTGTCATTGGGCACCGTCACGGTAAGGGAGCCGATAGGCTCGAGTATAGTAGGATCTGCCTGCTGCATACCTGCCTTGAATGCTATGCTTGCAGCGGTCTTGAATGCCATTTCGGAGGAGTCTACGGGGTGATAGGAACCGTCTACGAGTATAGCCTTAACGCCGACCACAGGGCAGCCTGCGAGTATGCCCTTCTGCATGGACTCCTGGAGTCCCTTCTCTACTGCAGGGAAGAAGTTCTTGGGAACTGCACCGCCGAATACCTTCTCCTCGAATACCAGCTCATCGGATACGCAGGGCTCGAACTCTATCCATACATCGCCGTACTGGCCGTGACCGCCGGACTGCTTCTTGTGCTTGCCCTGTACCTTGACCTTCTTGCGGATGGTCTCGCGGTATGCGATCTTGCGGGGAGCTATGATGATATCCGTACCGAACTTGGACTTGAGCTTGGCAGCAGCCACCTCAAGATGCTGCTCGCCGAGACCTGCGAGTATGAACTCGACGGTCTGGGGATCCTGATAGAAGCTGATGGAAGGATCCTCTTCCATTATACGTGCAAAGCCTGTGCTGATCTTAGCCTCATCGCCCTGAGCCTTAGCTCTGACAGCCATCTTGTAGCATGCCTTGGGGAATACGAGCTTCTCGAAGGAGTATACATCGCCGCCGCAGAGGGTATCATTGGTCTGAGCATTGATCTTGACAGCCACGCATATATCACCGGCGGACGCCTTGGAGAGCTCGATCTGCTTCTTGCCGCAGAGGGTGTAGATCTTGCCTATCTTCTCGGTCTCGCCTGTGGTAGCGTTCTTGTACTCGCTGTTGGCAGCGAAGGTACCGCTGATGACCTTGATAAAGCTCATCTTGCCCACGAAGGGATCGGCCACGGTCTTGAACACGAATGCGCCCACGGGAGCATCGGGATCTGTGGGGACCTCGACGATATCATCGCCCTTGTATGCGATTGCAGGCTTGGTATCAGCGGGTGAGGGAAGCAGGAGAGCGATCTCCTTGAGCAGCATATCTATACCGCCCATGGTGATGTCGGAGCAGCAGATGACAGGAGTGATGACACCGCTGTTCATGCCGTCGTGAAGGCCCTTTACCAACTCCTTCTGGGTGAATGCCTCGCCCTCGAAGAACTTCTCCATCAGCTCCTCATTGGTCTCAGCCACAGCCTCGGAGAACGCAGCCACCAGACCGTCGATACGATAGTCCAGCTTGTCGGATATATCGGTGGTGGGCATATCCGTCTCGGTGACGTTGCCCTTCTCATCGTACTTGTAGCACTTCATCTCGATAAGGTTGATATAGGATACCACCTTGCGGTCGCTGATCACGGGAACGATAACGGGGCACACCGTGGGGCCGAACTCGGTCTTGAGCTCGGTGAGCACGTTGTAGAAGTTAGCGTCGGGATCGTCCACCTTGGTAACGACGAAGAGCTTAGCCTTGCCCAGAGCCTCAGCCTGCTTGTAGGCCTTCTTGGTGCCGACCTTCACGCCCGACTTGCCGGATACGGTGATCAGTACGGTATCCGATGCGTATACAGCCTCGCGCATATCAGCCTCGAAGTCGAACAGTCCGGGAGCGTCAAGAAGATTGAGCTTGAGCCCGTTGTACTCCACACATGCCAGTGCTGTGGACAACGATGCCTTGCGCTTTATCTCCTCGGGATCGTAGTCGCAGACGGTATTGCCGTCGGCAGTCTTGCCCAGTCTGTCGGATGCTCCTGCCTTGTAGATGAGTGCCTCCGCAAGGGTAGTCTTGCCCGAGCCGCTGTGACCTGCGATAGCGATATTTCGTATATCGGCAGCCTTGTAATCTTTCATTTCCTTACGCTCCTTTTATCTGTATCTGTATCATGCAGGCGCCTGTATCCCCTCGGAGATATGCGCCGATAAACACCGTCAAAGTGTTTCACAGTCAACATTTACATTATACATTATTATATCACATTTT
>JAFYEQ010000102.1 GCA_017544185.1 Oscillospiraceae bacterium | reverse complement strand
CGACTGCGTCAGCAGTCGCGTCCCTAGCAACTGCGCCAGCAGTTGCATCTCTTGTCCCTATCATTAGAGGATATGTGCTGTTGGGATCATAGGATATGATGTTGACATAGACAGAGCGCTGTGGTATAATATCCGTATCAAATGCCGATAAGAGCATCGGCGGGAAAGAGGCCGGTCATGTACGACATAGCACACCGCAAGTCACAAAAAAGAGTATTTATCAGGGACGCTGCAGGCCTTGTCAGGAACAAAGAGGTCAAGGTAGAGCTGAAGAGACATGAGTTCCTCTTCGGCGCAGGTGCATTCGATATACTCGCACTGGAGAACGCGCCCGAGGAGATGAGGGATAAGTTCGCTGCCCGTGTCGATCTGTGGAAGGACGTGTTCAACTACGGCACGCTGCCCTTCTACTGGGGCCGCTATGAGCCCGAGGAGGGCCATACCGGCAAGGAGGGCATGATCAGGGCGGTCGACAGGATGCTGGCACTGGGAGCCGCTGCAAAGGGCCATCCTCTCTGCTGGCATACGGTATGCGCCGACTGGCTCATGAAGTACCCCATCGAGGTGATCATGCAGAAGCAGCTCGACCGCATCAGCCGCGAGGTAGGGGACTTCAAGGGACGGCTCGGCTATTGGGACGTGATCAATGAAACGGTCATCATGCCCGTATTCGATAAGTACGACAACGCTGTCACAAGGCTGTGTAACTACTACGGACGCATACCTCTGATCAAGGCGGTGTTCGATGCTGCAAAGGCAGCCGACCCCGACGCGGTGCTGCTCATAAATGACTTCAACACCTCCGAGGAGTATGCCCATGTGATCGAGCAGTGCCTTGATGCGGGCGTGCCCATAGACGTGATAGGTATACAGTCCCATCAGCATCAGGGCTATTGGGGAAGAGAGAAGCTGGAGACGGTGCTGGCACGCTTCGAGCGCTTCGGTCTGCCGATACACTTCACGGAGAACACGCTGATCTCGGGCGAGCTCATGCCCCCCGAGATAGAGGATCTCAACGACTACCACAACGACAACTGGGTATCCACCCCCGAGTACGAAGAGAGGCAGAGAGCACAGACCGAGGAGATGTACCGCATACTCTTCAGCCATCCTCTCGTCAAGGCGATCACCGCCTGGGACTTCTCCGACGGTATGTGGCTGGGCGCTCCCAGCGGCCTGATAAGACGCGACAGCACGCCCAAGCCCGTGTATCATATGCTCAAGGACCTCATACACGGCGAGTGGTCCACGTCCTACACCGCAAAGACCGACGACAGCGGCAGCTTTGCTCTTGAGGGCTTCAGGGGCACATACGACATCACCGTGGGAGACAAGACCGTCACCGTCGTGAACGACGGCAGCGGGGAAGAATGTGCATTGACGCTGTGATCTGTATCGTGACGCGAAGGACTTTGACATGGAGAGAAAGTATTTTGAAAGAGACCTGACGCATATCAGGTCTACCCCCTTCGGGATACACACCGATCAGGCGGGGTATATGCCCGATGCCCGAAAGATCGCTGTGATCCCCTTCGAGTGCGGCGTCTTCGAGGTGACCGACGGGGACGGCAGGATATGCTTCACGGGGAAGACCTGCCATCACGGGTATGATGCTGCCTCGGGGGACGATGTATATACCGCCGACTTCTCCGACCTGACGGCGGAGGGAATATACCGTGTCCGCGCAGGCGGGAAGACTTCTCCCTGCTTTCGCATAGGGAAGGACGTATATTGCCCCGTGCTCAAAGATATGCTCAAGGCCTTCTGGTATCTGCGCTGCGGATGCGGACTGGACGAGGAGCATGCAGGGGAGTACGCCCATGGTATATGCCATACCTCGGACGCTGTGCTGTGGGAGGACAGATCCGTGTCGCTGGACGTCACGGGGGGCTGGCACGATGCGGGCGACTACGGGAGATATGTCACCGCAGGCGCATGTGCCGCCGCACATCTGCTGTATGCATACAGGATGTACCCACAGGTGTTCGACGGGCTGGTCGCGGGGATACCTCATCAGGATATGCCGGATATACTCACCGAGTGCAGATACGAGCTGGAGTGGCTCATGAAGATGCAGGCGGAGGACGGCGGCGCCTATCACAAGGTGACCACGGCCATGCACGCGCCCTTCGTGATGCCCGAGGACGACAGGGAGCAGCTGTATGTGTTCCCCGTATCGTCTATGGCTACAGCAGATCTGGCAGCGGTATGCGCCCTGGCGTCGGGAATATACCGCGCCTATGATACAGCCTTCGCCGACAGGCTCTTTGATACCGCACTGAGAGCCTGCGGCTGGCTGAAGGCTCACCCCGAGTTCGTGGGCTTTACCAACCCCGAGGGCGTGAATACAGGCAGCTACGGCCAGCGGGACGATATGTCCAACAGGTACTGGGCGTGGGCGGAGATGTACGCTCTTACGGGAGACGCGGACTGGTTTGCTCATATGCGCTCCTGCGACGTGATGCTCACGGGACTGGGGTATGCCGAGACAGGCGGACTGGGATCTCTGGCGTATATCCTCTCGCCCTACGCTAATGACGAGGATATGGTGACACGCATACGGACCGCCTTTGCCGAGAGAGCAGCAGAGCTGCGGGAGCTGTCCGCCGTGAGCGGCTATAGCGTCGCAATGCGTGAGCATGAGTACTGCTGGGGCAGCAATATGAACGTGATGAAGAACGGCATGATCCTCGCCATAGATGCGTATCTGTCGGGTAAGGCTGCCGATGACAAGGTGCAGGGACAGCTCCACTATCTGCTGGGCAGGAATGCTCTGGGGATCAGCTACGTCACGGGTACGGGCGAGTTCCGCTGCAACTATCCTCATCTGCGCCCCGCCTTTGCCGACGGTGTGGAGGAGTGCATCCCGGGCATGGTGGCAGGCGGACCCAACCGCAGGCCCGCCGACCCCTATGCTGTGTCTGTGATACCCGAGGGTACGCCGCCCATGAGATGCTACGCCGACGATACCGCCAGCTACTCCCTCAACGAGATCACCATATACTGGAACTCTCCTGCGGTATTTGTCACTGCAGCGATATGCTCATAAAAAAGGTCGGGGCTCTCCCCGACCTTTTTAGACTATTTCGCTTTCAATATTATTTCGCAGTGCAGTAAAGAGATGTAACTGCCGGCGCAGTTGCCGGGTCCAAGGGGCAAGGGACAAGGGACAAGGGACGCGACTGCTGACGCAGTCGTCGGGGAATATGTGGATATCGCCACATCCCCAATGGGGGCTGCTGCTACCTTCTACCATAACCACCCAGATCCAGCGATACGTGTGTATACCCAAGTCCTCTCAGGTGCTCATATACCGCCGATGCGGTACCCTGAGCCGCCAAGCGAGGTATATCATCGGGATCTGTCTCGATGCGGGCCGTATCCCCCTGCATCCTCACGCGGCACTGCGCTATCCCCAGAGAACGGATGTACCTCTCTGCGGCGGCGGTCATGGCCAGCTTCTCTTTCGTCAGCCGCTCACCCGTGGCTATGCGCGTGGCAAGGCAGGCGAGGGAGGGCTTGTCCCATGTGGGGAGCCCCATCTTACGGGAGAGGGCGCGTATGTCCGCCTTGGTAAGTCCTGCCTCACGGAGAGGACTGCGTATCCCCAGCTCCTCCAGCGCCCGCATACCGGGGCGGTCGGCGGGATCGTCGTCGGCGTTGGAGCCGTCGAATACCGCGACTATACCGTTCTCTTCGGCAAGAGACTTTATGCGGGAGAATATCACACGCTTGCAGCGGTAGCATCGGTCGGGAGGATTGTGGACGATATCCCCCGTGAGGGTATCGTGATCGACTATGATCTGGGGTATGCCCTGCTCTTTGCAGAAGGAGATGCTGTCTTCGATCTCCTCTTCGGGCATGAATGGGGAGCGCATGGTCACGGCAGTGACAGCCCCCGTGATATCATACGCCGCTCTCAGCAGAAAGGTGGAGTCCACTCCCGCGGAATAGGCTATATATACGCTCCCTGCAGAGCGCAGTATCTCCTCAAGGCGATGTTCTTTCTCGGTGAGCGTCATTTGTCGTTCTCGGCTTCTGCGTCGTTGCTGAGGAGCCACATCCTGAGCTCCTCTATGCTCATATAGTTCTCCGAAGCCATCCGCTCCAGATCGTCATGCTCGTACTTTATCCTGGTGACACCGTAGCCCTCGGATACCTTCCTGTGTATCTCGCCCAGAGGGGAGTCCACGGTCTCGGTATGGCGCTTGAGCACGTAGCGTCTGGTGATCTCCTCACGCACTCCTATGGTGGAGGTGTGACGGAAGATCATCTCGATCATGCTGTCGCGTATCTCGGCGGGGCATACCACGCAGAGCATAGTTCCCATCCTGCTCTTCTTCATGCATACAGGGAGGGTGTATACGTCCATGGCGCCGCCGGAGAAGAGCATCTTCATGGCGTAGGATATGTCCTCCGCAGTCATATCGTCTATGGTGCAGGAGAGCACGATCACAGGATCGCTGCCCTCGTCGGAGCCGCCCAGCAGAGCGCGTACACAGTTGGCCTGGGGGTAGTCTCTGCTGCCCATGCCGTAGCCTGCAGCGGAGACGCTCATGATAGGCATATCTCCGAACCTGTCGACGAAGTACTTCAGGAGGGCTGCACCCGTGGGAGTACACAGCTCGCCCTCGATCTTGCCGCCGTATATGGGCACGTCACGGAGGATCTGCTCGGTGGCGGGAGCGGGTACAGGGAGCACGCCATGGGCACACTTCACACTGCCGCAGCCTACGTGGACAGGGGAAGCATAGACCTTATTTGGAGCCAGCTCGTACATGGCAAGGCACACCGCTGTGATGTCCGCAAGGGCATCCAGAGTGCCCACCTCATGGAAGTGTATATCAGTCACGGGAACTCCGTGGACATGGCTCTCCGCGTCGGCTATGATGCCGTACACGGCGAGTATATCTCTTTTGACCTTCCCGGGCACGTCCAGCTTTTCCACCAGATCCTCGATATCCTTCATGGTCCTGTGGTGATGATGTGTATGCTCATCAGGGTCGTGTGCGGCCTGCTCGTGGATCTCGTTCTCATCCACGCCCTTTATGCGAACGGACATCTGTTGGCCCGTGATGCCGCACTTCGTGGCAGGCAGGAGCTCGAAATGTACTCCCTCGAACAGTGTGCCCAGTCTTTCAGTGAACTTGTCGGGCGCGGGGAGAAGTCCCGCAAGGGCAGCGGTGAGCATATCCCCCGCAGCGCCCATGCCGCAGTCTAAGTAAAGTATCTTCATATCCTACCTCCATCCATATGCATATGATCTACCATCGCAGCATAGTATCCTGCGCCGAAACCATTGTCTATATTGACCACCGCCACACCGCTCGCACATGAGTTGAGCATAGAGAGCAGGGCGGAGAGCCCTCCGAAGGATGCGCCATAGCCCACACTGGTGGGCACTGCCACCACGGGGCAGTCGGCAAGGCCGCCGACCACGCTGGCCAGTGCGCCTTCCATGCCTGCCACGGCCACGATCACCGAGGCGGACATTATAGTATCCATATTTGACAGGAGCCTGTGGAGCCCCGATACTCCCACGTCGTAGAGACGGGTGATCCTGCTGCCGTGAGCCATGGCTGTGACAGCTGCCTCCTCTGCCACGGGGATATCGCTGGTGCCTCCCGTGACTATCGCCACGGTGCCTATACCATCGGGTTCGGGGAAGCCGCCTACTATCGCCGCCCGCGCTTCGTCATAACGGACAAGTCCCGGTATGTCGGAGAGGAGCTCCGCTGCCTCGGGAGAGATCCGCGTGATGAGTATATGCCCGGTGCCGTGCTCCATCATGGAGAGCACTATCCCCCGTATCTGATCCGGGGTCTTGCCCGCGCCGTATATCACCTCGGCCGCGCCCTGACGTATGCGTCTGTGGTGATCCACCTTGGCATAGCCCAGGTCCTCGAAGGGCGCGTACCTCAGCCGCTTATAGGCTTCGGCGGAGGTCATGGAGCCGTTCTCCACGGCCTGCAGTATCCGTATTGCTTCGTTATCCATATCTTTCCAAAAAAGCTCCGCCGCGACGGAGCTTTATGTATCTGTCATTATTTCGTATGTGTCAGAGCGCCGCCCGATACCATCCTTGATATGACCCCCTTGGGATCCTTCACCAGCAGTATCACAAGCCATATCACCAGTCCAAGGGTAACTGCCGCCAGCCCGAGGAAGGCGTCGTTGAGCATATCCTCAGCTGCAGGCGTGAAGTACTCGCTGCCAAGCTCCCTGAACTCGAATACCGCATCGCACATCCACATGAGGGACGCGCCCCAGTACATGAGGCTGAGCTTCTCCAGCTGATACCCTTTGCCAGCATTCATATACCATACCACTGTGGATATCACAGCGGCTATCACAGTGATCATAAGTGTCATGAGGATACCTCCTGTGAGAGAGCAGCCTTTGCCGCTCTCGCCTTCACGGCGGAGGTCACAGCCACGCCTATGAGCCATGCGCCCGTGACTACTACTGCCATGGATACGCCAACACTGCCCATCTCGGCGAACATCTCCGCTGCGTCTGCAGGATCGCTCATGGCTGTCAGGAAGGGATACCAGGGCACTACTTCACCGTGCCATACATGCTCGAACATGAGCAGAGCGGATCCTCCCCAGAGCATACCGTTCAGAGGCCTCAGCTTCTTAGCTATCTCGGATGCGGCAGAGCCGTCAGCCGACTTTTTCTCAAGTATCTTCTGAGCTGCAGTGGTGAGCAGAGCCTCGCCCGCAGGAACGATAAAACAAGCCATATGATCCTCCTTTGATGTCAAGACGATATCTGTATCTTTTATTTTATCATATTTATCTAAGATCGTCAAGAGGAAATGAACAAAAATCAGAGGATATGTAAAACAACTTGGAGCAATGACCATATGATAACAGTCTTTTTTCAACAATTTCACAATAACACTTGCATTTTTTCTGTCGATATGGTATGATCGTAGTAAGGCTGAGGGATACGGATACTGTATCCGTTATCTCCATCGACTTACGACCATCCAAAGAGGTGACATTATGATCGACATGGAAAAGATGCCAAAGCTTGGCTACGGACTTATGCGTCTTCCCGAAGTGGATGGGAAGATCGACCTGGAGCGCGTCAACGGGCTCGTTGATACGTACCTGGCAGCGGGGCTCAACTACTTCGATACTGCGTATGTATACCACGGCGGCACGTCCGAGGTAGCTGTGCGGGAATGCATCGTGAAGAGGCATCCCAGAGAGAGCTTCACCGTGGCAACGAAGCTGCCCGGCTGGAGCCTGCACAGCTTTGAGGACAGGGACAGGATCTTTGAGGAGCAGCTGGAGCGCACGGGTGCAGGGTACTTCGACTTCTATCTTCTCCACTCTGTGGAGGACAGCGGCAACTATGCTCAGTACGAGAAGTACGATTGCTTCAACTGGGCCATAGAGAAGAAGGCGCAGGGGCTGATACGTCATCTGGGCTTCTCCTTCCACGGCACTCCCGAGCTGCTGGAGAAGGTGCTCGACCTTCATCCCGAGGTGGAGTTCGTGCAGATACAGCTCAACTATCTGGACTGGGACGACCCTGTTATACAGTCGGGGAGACTGTATGAGATACTCCACGAGAGGAACATACCGATCATAGTCATGGAGCCTGTTAAGGGAGGCTCTCTTGCGAATATCTCAGAGCCCTGCGCAAAGGTGTTCAGCGAGTGCGATCCCGATAGGTCGGTAGCGTCATGGGCGCTGCGCTTCGTGGCATCTCTCCCCGGGGTCATGACCATACTCTCGGGCATGTCCAACGAGGAGCAGCTCGAGGACAATATTCGCACCTTCACGTCATTTGAGCCCCTCTCCGACAAGGAGCAGGCTGCGGTGACACGGGTGCGCGGCATCATGAGGGATACTCCTCTCATCGGATGCACTGCCTGTCGGTACTGCACCGACGGATGTCCCATGCAGATAGACATACCCGACATATTCAAGGCTGTCAACGCCAAGAGGCTCGACCCCAAGGCATGGAGACCGCAGAACTTCTACAACGCCATGACCGAGAAGGGCGGACGCGCAGGGGACTGTGTGGCCTGCGGTCAGTGCGAGTCGGTATGTCCTCAGCATCTGGATATCATCGAGCTCCTGCAGGAAGCATCGGGACAGTTCGATAAATAGGAGCCGGACGCGGCGGGATCGTGAGTAGGAGAGACAAGGGACAAGAGACAAGGGACAAGAGATGCAACTGCTGACGCAGTTGCCGGGGAAGAGTAATCTTCAGTATCTGACCTCTAGCTTCTGGTCCTCTAGCCTATAGATGAAAATACCGACGGATGATCATCATCCGTCGGTATGCAGTTCTCCGTCTATTATGCGTATGATGCGGCCTGCGTTGGAGGCTACGTTCAGGTCGTGGGTGATCATCACGATGGTGTGTCCCTGCTCGTTGAGCTGGCGGAACAGCTCCATGACCTCTCTGCCCGTGGCGCTGTCGAGGGCGCCTGTGGGCTCGTCCGCAAGAAGTATCTTCGGGTCTCCCACGAGAGCGCGGGCGATGGCCACTCTCTGCTGCTGTCCGCCCGACAGCTCATTGGGCCTGTGAGATATCCTGTCTGACATGCCCAGCTGCTCCAGACGGTCCAGAGCTATATCCTCTGCCTCGTCCGAGCGCATCCCTCTCAGCAGGAGCGGCATCATCACGTTTCTCAGCACGTCGTATTTGGGTATCAGGTGATACTTCTGGAATATGAAGCCGATGCAGCGGTTGCGTATCACTGTCAGCTCCTCATCATCCATCTCGTGGATCGGGTCTCCCGACAGGTAGTACTCCCCGCTGTCGAAGCCGTCCATACATCCTATGACGTTCATGAGCGTGGACTTGCCGGATCCCGAGGGACCCAGCACCGCCAGGAACTCTCCCTCCTCCACTGTGAGGGATATGCCCTTTAGTACCTCCAGCACATTGGTGCCCATGACGTAGGACTTGTGTATATCCTTCATAGATATGACTTCAGACATATTATCCTCCCGTGTCAGCATCTTGCGGCGCATACCACGCCGTCGCTGTTGACGGTGAGAGTGAGCACCGTGCCTACCGTTATGCCCGAGTAGTCCTGTTTCCTTCCTGAGAGGCCGTCTATGGTCATCCCCACGGGGATGATGTAGGTGGCCTCTTCGCCTGTCTTCTCGATGGACTTTTTTCTGCGGGAACGTCCATTGCCGCTGCCGTCTCCGAAGGACGGGCGCTCGCCGTCTCCGAAGGAAGGACGCTCACCGTCACCGAATGAGGGACGCTCACCGTCACCGAATGAGGGGCGCTCACCGTCACCGAATGAGGGCATCTCGCCGTCGCCGAACGAGGGCATCTCGCCGTCACCGAAGGAAGGACGTTCACTGTCCTCACCTGCATCCTCCGAGCTTTCCCCCGAGGCTTCACCCAGCGCAAGGGTCACTTCATTGCCCGTGATGGAGGTCACCTCTCCGGTGACCTCTATGTCGGTGTCCTTCTTTACGTAGTTGTTGGGAGCAGCAGTCTCGGCAGTCATCTGGGTCTGCTCCTCCTCCTTGCCTTTGATCTTGTCTGTGATATCCGATAATGAGCAGCCCGTGAGCAGTATGCACAGGACTGCTGTGATGATGCGTTTTGTCATATGTGTCTCCTTCGTGTGTATGGGAATGGGGATGTCCCTGTCATTCGTTGTTCAGTGCTTCTATGGGTGTGAGGCGGGAAGCCTTGAGAGCAGGATAGAAGCCGAATACAGTGCCGGTCACCAGAGCGAACGCCAGTGACAGTATACCTGCCGATGTGACTGCTTCCACTCTCGTGCCCGTGAGCTCTACTGCGGGTATCAGTGCATACCCTGCCGCTACTCCTATGATGCCGCCGAAGAGGGCGATCATACCTGCTTCCAGCAGGAACTCCATGAGTATCACGCTCTTGCCCGAGCCCAGCGCCTTGAGCAGTCCGATCTCTGCGGTGCGCTCCTTGACCGTGACGAACAGCACGTTCATGATGCCTATGCCGCCCACTATGAATACTATGGACGCTACGGCGATCAGCAGGGTCTGGAGAGTGTTGGCGGACTTCTCCGCTGCCTGCATCTGGCTGCCTGCGTCGGTGACGGTGAAGGATGCGTCGGGGTAGTTCTGTGTCAGCACCGTCTCGATGTCGGACATCACGTTCTTCACGTCGGATACGTCCGATGCCACAGCGGTGATCTTGGGGGATATGCTGCTGCCGAAGATGTACTTCGCTGCGGACTGATAGGGCACGTATATGGTCTCATCGGGGGAGAGCCCGGATACCACAGATCCCATGGACGAAAGCACGCCCACTACCTCGTAGTTCTTGCCCTCTATGGATATATAGTCACCGGTCGCGAGATATGCCGCACCGAATATGTCCTGAGCTGCCTTGTAGCCCAGTACGCAAACCTTTGCTCTGTCCTCGTTGTCGTCCTCGGTGAAGAACTCGCCGTACTGCATGGTGAGATTGCTTATGGCAGCGTAGTCGGCATCCACTCCGGCTGCGGTGAAGGTGGTCTCTTCTTCCAGCTCGCCGCCGTCAACCGAGGCCTCGCCGTCTGCCACGATGGATATGGACTCTATATTAGGCACTACTGTGCGTATGTCCTCCACGTCGTCCTCGGTGAGCTTTACGGCTCCCATACGTCCGCCGCCGAAGCCTCCGGATCCTCCGCCGAAGCTGCCGCCGG
>JAFYEQ010000101.1 GCA_017544185.1 Oscillospiraceae bacterium | reverse complement strand
GCCTCTGAGACGTTCATCCACATTGGACGGGCTGATCTCCTCGGAATCGATCCAGTCGATGTCCACCACTGCGTCGTTGACGATGCCGCCGTGATGCAGGGCCTCGGCTACGGAGAGATACGCATCGTGGAGCATGACGTACTTGCCGACCAGACCGATGGTGACGTGCTTTTTGGCGTTGGTCAGGCGTGCTACCATGGCCTTCCATTCATCAAGGTCGGGGACACGGTCCTCCAGCCCCAGATGATAGCATACCGCCTTTGCCAGCCCTTCCTTTTCCATCCAGAGAGGTACCTCGTAGAGGGAGGGAGCCGTCAGATCCTGTATCACGTCCTCGGGACGGATGTTGCAGAACAGCGCGATCTTTTTGCGCATATCCTCGGGGATCTCCTTCTCGCTGCGGCATACTATGATATTTGGCTGTATGCCCACGGACAGAAGATCCTTGGTGGAGTGCTGGGTGGGCTTGGACTTCAGCTCCTCCGAGCCTGCTATATAGGGGACGAGGGTGACGTGTATGTAGAGCACGTTCTGCCTGCCCACATCAGTGCTCACCTGCCTGATAGCCTCTAAGAAGGGCGTGGACTCTATATCGCCCACCGTGCCGCCTATCTCGGTGATGACCACGTCGGCGTCAGATCCCTTTGCCGCACAGTAGATCCTGTCCTTGATCTCATTGGTGATATGAGGTATCACCTGCACGGTGCCGCCGAGATAGTCACCTCTGCGCTCCTTGTTGAGCACCGTCCAGTATATCTTGCCGGTGGTGATGTTGGAATGGACGGACAGATCCTCATCCACGAACCTTTCGTAGTGACCGAGATCCAGATCCGTCTCAGTGCCGTCATCCGTGACGAACACCTCGCCGTGCTGGTAGGGCGACATAGTGCCCGGATCTACGTTGATATAGGGGTCGAATTTCTGGAGGGTGACCTTGTATCCCCTCTGCTTGAGCAGTCTGCCCAGCGAAGCTGCGGTGATGCCCTTGCCGAGCCCCGATACTACCCCGCCTGTGACAAAGATATATTTCGTCATGGTAACATCCTTTCGCCGATCGGTCTTATACTCTTATACACAGGCTACATTATAGCACGATCGGCCGAAAAATGCAAGTTATAGATGATAAAATTGCAGGAATTAATAAAAATTTTACATTATTCGGCAAAATGCAAGGGCATGATGCAGGAGACGATATGGCGTTCTTGCTTTATGCACATAAACAGTTATGCAGTCATAAGGAGAGATCATATGAGAGCACTGATACAGCGTGTGACCAAGGCCGGCGTTATGGTGGACGGCCGCGTCACAGGTGAGATAGGCACGGGCTTTCTCGTGCTGGTGGGCTTTGCCCATGAGGACACGGAGGCGGACTGCGTGCGCATAGCAAAGAAGATAGGCGGACTGCGTATATTCTCCGATGAGAACGACAAGATCAATCTGTCCCTGTCGGACGTAGGCGGTCAGATACTGTGCGTATCCCAGTTCACGCTATATGCCGACTGCGCCAAGGGCAACCGCCCCTCCTTCGTGAAGGCGATGGCCCCCGACAAGGCCGAGCAGATGTACGAGTTTTTCTGCACCGAGCTGGAGAAGTATGCCCATACCGAGCGGGGGATATTCGGCGCCGACATGAAGGTGTCTCTCCTTAACGACGGCCCCTTCACGGTGATGGTGGAGTAGCGGTCGGAGACAGCACACGTGAAATGTAAAATTTCTGTGAATACTCGCGGATGTACTTGCAATTTCAGCCGTTATGGTGTATAATATATGCTGTATCTGTTATATGAATATGAAAGGAACGATGATATGTCGGCTTTACAGATAATCAGCGGGATCCTGCTCATACTGTGCAGTATCTTCCTTATCGTCATCACCCTTATGCAGAGCCAGAAGCAGCAGGGCATGACCAGTGCCATCGGCGGCTCCAACAATGACAGCTTCTATCAGAAGAACGCAGCCAATACGAGAGAGCGTGCTCTTGAGCGTCTCACCAAGATCGTAGCGTTCATATTCTTCGCGGCGGTAGTTGCGGTGAATATCATAGCAGTCATCAAGAAGTGACCTAAGAAAAGTGATCAGATCGGGCAGTACTTGCTGCCCGATCTTTTTATATAAATACTATTGACATTTAATGAATAAAATGATAAAATGACGATGGGGGACTATGCATGGCCTTCCCGTATCATCCGAAGAAAGGAGCGACCTGTGTGGGCAATATGAAGAAATATGCCATATACAAAGCCGAGACGGGATATAATTATTATATCTACTGCGACACAGAGCAGGCGCTCGAAGAGAACGGATATGCGGGCAGAGTAGATCCCGAGCAGCTCCCCGTGGTACTTGACCGGGACAACAGCTTCTTCAGGTTCACTCCCAACGACTACGGCTTCGTGGAGGTCATAGAGTCCGACAAGGAGGTACCGCTCCCGCTGGAGATGCTCTACTTCAAGAACGATCCCAACTTCAAGCTGGGCTGGATGTCCCCAGACGGGGATACCTACTCCTGCGACTTCACGGGGCATACCAAGGCGGCGGAGATGATCGCCCGCAAGTTCTATCCCGATGCCAAGTATCCCGAGCGCACACTGGGGCGTGCGGGCTGGCTGAAGATAATCGACTCCTGGGACGGCGTGCGCCGTCAGCACGGTCAGTTCGTCTACTCCTTCTCGGGGAAGATGACCAGGCGACAGTTCGATATACTCTTCGACATGGGGCTGATCGACAACAAGGAAGTCAAGCAGCTCATCGCCGACAGCGATCTGTGATAAAGTCAGGAGTTAGGAGTCAGGAGCGATGAGAGTTAAGAGTTGAGAGTTGAGATAACTGGGGAACAGTGATCCCGTAGGGGCTGACCTGCGTGTCAGCCCACCCGGCAAACATACCGTTCCTGTTTCTAACTCACGTAGGCGCACACGCAGCTCCCTGTAAGGTGAGAATGTGTCCCTACGACATAAACATTTGATCTATGCATCATCTCAACTCTCCACTCTCAACG
>JAFYEQ010000008.1 GCA_017544185.1 Oscillospiraceae bacterium | reverse complement strand
GGCACGGCAAATGCCATATACCAGAACATAGCCTTCGTAGACCGCTACAGCCCCGAGTATGTGATCATACTCTCCGGCGACCATATCTACAAGATGGACTACAATGACATGATCCAGTTCCATAAGCAGAAGGGTGCCGACGCTACCATAGCAGTGCTCGACGTTCCCATGGAGGAGGCTTCCCGCTTCGGCATCATGATCACCGATGACGAAGGCAATATAGTGGACTTCGAGGAGAAGCCCAAGAACCCCCGCTCCACGCTGGCATCCATGGGCATATACGTGTTCACATGGGCAAAGCTCCGTCAGTACCTCATAGACAACGAGAACGATCCCGATGAGGACAAGGACTTCGGCAAGGCCATCATACCCAATATGATGAACGCAGGCGAGAAGCTGGTAGCATATGCCTTCGACGGTTACTGGAAGGATGTCGGAACACTTGATTCCCTTTGGGAAGCAAATATGGATATCCTCAATCCCAAGATCCCCATCGACCTGTACGACCCGTCCTGGAAGATGTACTCCCGCAACCCCGTGCTCCCGCCTCAGTACTTCGGCGAGAACGCCAACGTAGAGAACTCCATGGTGGCAGAGGGCTGCAACATAGACGGCGAGATAGACTTCTCTGTCATATTCGAGGGCGTCACCATAGAGAAGGGCGCTGTGGTCACCGAGTCCATCATCATGCCGGGCTCCATCATCAAGGAAGGCGCTATAGTAGAGTACGCCATAGTCGGTGAGAACAGCGTCATCGAGAAGGGCGCACACATAGGCGCGAGACCCGAGACTGTCGATAACCGTGACGACTGGGGCATCGCCGTGGTAGGCCACAATGTGACGATAGACGAGAACGCTTGTGTAGGGCCTAAGGAAATGGTGCCCGATGTCAGGAAAAAGTGATGGAAAGGCGGTAACGACATGAGTCTTAATAAAAATATTCTTGGTCTTATCTTTGCTAATATGCACGAGGACGTGATCCCCGAGCTCACAAGGCAGAGAACGATGGGTTCTGTCCTCTTCGGCGGCAGATACAGGATGATCGACTTCGTGCTGTCCTCCATGACCAACTCCGGCGTAGACGAGGTGGGCGTTGTCACCAAGTCCAACTACCAGTCACTGCTCGACCATCTGGGATCCGGCAGAGAGTGGGATATGGCTCGCAAGATCGGCGGTCTGCACCTGCTCCCTCCCTTCTCCAATATAGCGAGCGGCATATACAGAGGCAGACTTGAGGCACTCTACGGCATCACCGATTTTATCAAGTGCTCTGCTGCGGACTATGTCATCATGTCCGACTGCGACGTAGTAGCAAGCTTCGACTATGATGCCATCTTCGAGGCTCACGTAAAGAGCGGCGCGGATATAACCGCAGTATACGCGAGAGCTACCCTGGATCAGGACGCTGCGGTACACTCCAATATATTCGGCATAGACGATAATGGCAGGATCAACAATGTGCTCATCAATCCTCAGCTCTCCGGTGAGTGCAACGTAGCCCTCAACACCTATATCATCAGCAAGGATCTTCTGGTGAACATCATCACCGACGGCGCAGCAAAGGGCCACTACTCCTTTGCCAAGACCATACTCCAGGGCCGCTGCAATGAGTTCGACATCAGAGCATATGAGTACAAGGGCTACTTCTCCAAGATAACCTCTATCAAGACCTACTACGATGCGAATATGGCTCTTCTCTCCACCGAGAACCGCAAGGCTCTCTTCCTTGAGAACAACCCGATCTATACCAAGATACGCGACAACCCGCCTGCAAAGCTGGCTATCGGCGCAAAGGTACGCAACTCTCTCGTTGCTGACGGATGCATAATCGAGGGCACCGTTGAGAACTCCATCCTCTTCAGAGGCGTAAAGGTAGGAAAGGGCAGCGTAGTACGCAATGCCATAGTTATGCAGGACACCTGTGTAGGCAGGAACTGCACTCTCGATTCCGTCATCACCGACAAGCAGGTCATCATCACCGACGGCAAGATACTCACGGGCTCCTCGAACTATCCTATCTGCATAGGCAAGGCAGCTCAGATCTGAGGATCTGACGGACGGTCCGACGGCGGTACCTCGTCATATATGATGTGCCGCCGCTCAGATGACCGGAAAGATCCGGAGGTGATCAAATGAAGGTATTATATACTGCATCCGAAGCTCTGCCCTACGCAGCTTCGGGAGGATTGGCAGATGTGGCGGGATCGCTCCCCAAGGCTCTCGTGAACGCGGGCATAGACTGTCGTGTGGTACTGCCCCTGTACAAGTGCGTGCCCCAGGAGCTGCGCGACAAGCTGGTGTTCCGCAAGAACTTCACTGTCGATGTAGGCTGGCGCAAGCAGTACTGCGGCGTGTTCGAGGGCGAGGCCAACGGTGTCACCTACTATCTGCTCGATAACGAATACTACTTTGCAAGAGACGGTCTCTACGGCTACTACGACGACTGCGAAAGGTTCGTGTTCCTGTCCCGTGCGGTCATGGAGCTCATCCCTCAGATCGAGTGGAAGCCCGACATCATCAACTGCAATGACTGGCAGACGGCACTCATACCCGTCTACTACCAGACCTACTACAAGTTCCAGCACGGGTACAACGATATAAAGACCGTATTCACCGTGCATAACATCCAGTATCAGGGGCGCTACGGCATGGACGTGCTCAGCGATATCCTCGGCGTACCTATGTACCACGCTAATGTGGTAGAGTACGACGGTGCGGTGAACCTGATGAAGGGCGCCTTTGAGACAGCCGACAAGATCACTACGGTATCCCCGTCCTATGCATGGGAGATACTCGACCCCTGGTATTCCCACGGGCTCGACCGTGCTCTTGCTGGCAAGCAGTACAAGCTGTGCGGCTTCCTCAACGGCATAGACACGACACTCTACGATCCCGAGCATGACAAGGCCATTGCAGCCAACTTCTCGGCCAATGACCTGAAGGGCAAGGAAAAATGCCGTACTGCTCTTGAGAAGGAGCTGGGGCTGGCTCACGACGATGCTCCCATCATCGGCATCATCACCCGCTTCGTATCACACAAGGGCATAGACCTTATCAAGTACGTATTCGAAGAGATGCTGAACATGGGCATCAAGTTCGCTATACTGGGATCCGGTGAGAAGATGTTCGAGGACTTCTTCAAGGAGATGGCCTGGAGACGCCCCGACCGCGTGAGCGTATCTCTCGGCTTCAAGCCCGATCTTGCAAAACGCATCTATGCAGGCGTCGATATGTTCCTGATGCCGTCTCAGAGCGAGCCCTGCGGACTGGCACAGATGATCTCCATGCGCTACGGTACTATACCCATAGTACGCGAGACCGGCGGTCTGCGTGACAGCGTACAGGATGCGGGCGCTGAGAACGGGAACGGCTTTACGTTCAAGACATATAACGCTCATGATATGCTGGGCGCTGTATCCCGCGCAAAGGAACGCTATGAAGACCGTGAGAGCTGGAAGGCGCTCATGAAGTTCGCCATGGGATGCGACTACAGCTGGGACAGCTCTGCGAAGCTGTACATCGGTCTGTATAAGGAGCTCGCGGGCGAAAACGAATGATAACGACAAAAAAGTGACAGTCCTGTGTCTGTCACTTTTTTGCAGTGAAAGGATCTGACATGAAAGGGATAATACTCGCCGGCGGTGCCGGCACAAGACTTTACCCGCTGACGATGGTGACATCGAAGCAGCTCTTGCCAGTATACGACAAGCCTATGATATACTATCCGCTGTCCACGCTGATGCTGGCGGGGATAAAGGATATACTCATCATATCGACTCCCGACGATACCCCGAGGTTCGAGTCACTTTTGGGTGACGGCCGTCAGTTCGGCATATCCCTGAGCTACTGCGTACAGCCCTCCCCAGACGGACTGGCACAGGCGTTCATACTGGGAGAAGAGTTCATAGGCGATGAGCCCTGCGCTATGGTACTGGG
>JAFYEQ010000100.1 GCA_017544185.1 Oscillospiraceae bacterium | reverse complement strand
TTCTTACTCAACGTGCATCACCTTCTTTCCACAATGTAATCTCTGGCGGGGATCGTCTTCCCGTCTACTGTCTCATCGGCATAACCGTAGTTCACATATACCTTTGTTCCGTCCTCATATTCTGTCATGCGGCAGTGGTCTCCCACCGGTGCATGTCCTGTGATCTTCATAGAATTCAGACCGTCGAACGAAGTCTTATACTTTGTAATAATCTGCGTAAACCTTTCGCTCCAGCGTTCGAAATCCGCTCCGTAGTACTTTGTGTAGAAAGTATCCTGCAGCGAACCCGAATCCTCAAGCATGAACATGAACGAAAGTCCCGCTCCGTACTCTGCCGATTTAAGAAGCTCAAGCGTGTAATCTTCAGCCAGATTGATCGGCGCAGCCGTATAGTCTTTAAGTCCGTGCAGAGCCGCCTCATAGAAAGGTATATCGTAATCGATTATGGCGTTGTTCGAATTCGTGATATCCATCGAAGTGATGACATCCGCATATTCGATCGCATATTCATTGCCGTAATTGACGAGGATCCCTTCTCCTTCGGCTGCCGCGCTCTTCAGCATCTCGCGCTGCAGTTCGATCATCTTCTCTCTGGTATAAAGGTTCTTCGGATTAAAATCCGAATTAAGCAGATATCCAATATTTCTTACCGAAATACCGGTTCCTTTATTCTTTGCATAATCCTTCAGCGTATCAAAGTATTCCTGCTGATGCTGAGGCTTTACAAGGTAATACGGATCGTTATATTTTTCCTGTCCGTACCAGACGATCGAATAGGTATATAACTCTACTTCCTCACGGCTGACCATTTTTGCTGTATCCCTGAAAAGGATGAAACCGTCGAAAGTATCATTGTCATAGGCAAACTCAAACTGTCCGTCGAGATATACCTCTATGCCATTTGCTTTAAGCCCCGAAAGCATATTCTCAAACTTCTTTTTGCCGCCTAGGTCTGATACGGGCTTTATCTTTGTCAGTATGTCATGCTTTATTCCGCCGTTCATCCAGCCGGAAAGGCGCATCTTATAATCCGTAAGTCCCAACGCAGCAAGCTTTTCGGTCAGTTCCAGAGTCTCGTCATAGGTAGTAAGCGCATATGCCGCAGATACCGGAACACCGAACTTCTGCTGAACCTTATCTACCGCCTGAAGCACATCGATGACTACGGGAACATCCGAATCGCTGCCCTTTGCAAGCTCGGGATATTTTTCAAGAAGATAATCCCTGTAAACGCCTGCCATACCGATATAATCGGTCTTATTGCTGAAGCAGTACCTCTGGGTAACCGTTACATCGGGAACTTCCGACTCATATACATAGAAGTTCGAACTTGATTTACTCGATACTTCGTAACTCTCATAGTGAAGGACCGAATAAGCAAAATTGGCAAAGTTGTAACTGTTCACACGTCCGCTTACATCTGCATTTACCGAAGCGAACGATGATCCGATATCGCTTACGCATACAAACGAAGCGCCGTCATTGCAGATTCCGAATGCAGGGAATGCATTCCTGGGCTCACTGACAACGGCTTTTCTGCTCGAGGCGTAATCCCAGCCGTATATCTGCGATGCATAAGCGTTCTGATCCTGTTTCCCGTTATTGAAAGCGATCAGACCGCCTCCGCTCTCGGGTACTACGATGAAGCCTTCCGCATCGGTTCCGCCGGCTCCCATGTAGGGAAGCACTTTAAGCGTAACAATGGGGTAATCCGATTTGTACTCAAGTTCATCGTAAGGCACCTCTACAACGAGCTGATTCTTCTCGAGACGATACACGATGGAAACATTGAACAGAGGCATGTCCTGATCTGATTTATTCTCATATCTTGCAAGATCCGCCTCATAGTCCTCGCGTGTGTACCCAATGCTTGCGAATATGTCTTCAATCTTTTTCTTCAGATAATCAGCTGCCGAATCAATAAGTACATAGACAGGCTCTTCTTCAAGAGTAGGATACTTTGCGAGCAGCTCATCCTTGTTATCGGTCTTACGCAGTTTCTTGATATCGTACTTACGGTAATATTCCTTTACCTGCTTCTGCTGTTTCTTTTCCATCAGAGCAAGGAGCTCTTCCATTCTGGATTCGGGAACGGCTACGGGAAGGATATACTCCTTCTTTACATTACCGATCGTATACTTGACCTTAACGGCATCATCGCTCTGCTCGATCTCGTAAAGTCCGTTTTCGATACTTAGCGCATAATTATTATAGATGGTCCAGACACCGTTGATATTGCCGTAGGTAAGGACGATCGTAGATTTAAGAAGATTCTTATCGGCAGGAAGCGCCTTCGGATCATTGTCCGCATCTACGGGATTTGAATACCATATCTTTCCGCAGCTCTTATCTTCTACGGAAAAGAATGTGGTACCTGTATCCATCGTGAATTTCAATCTATCGTTTTCAAGAACTATCTCAGATGCCTCATCGTCAAAGCCCCTTACTTCGATATCCGGCTCCGGCACGGGCTCAGGCTGCATTTTTACGATGATAAACGCAACAAGAGCGATGATAGCGCAGGGGATAATAACCTTGACCAGAGATATCAGAAAATCTTTTAACCCTTCCATAGTTCTCCCCTTTCGTTAGTATAGTCTGAAAATGATCTCTTTGTACAAAGAGTAAAAATATGCGATTCCGTCGCTTATCAGTGAGAAGAAAAGCAGCAGGATGAAAATGATGACTGCCATCCCCACGATCGAGAACAGGATGCACAGAAGGTTCTTGCCCATCTTGTACTCATGTATCTGGCTCATCCCGACAACCATCAGGATCACGCACCATGCAAGCGAGAGGTAATAGAAGAAAACATAAAATGTGCTTTCATCGGCCGCCAGGATATTGCTCAGAAAAGTATTCGGGATCATAACGATCGGATACGGAGCAATTGCATAACAGGAGGCAATGTAAACATTCTTCAGATTTCCCTTGCCGTCAAACAGCGTTGTGAGCGCCCAGTTTGAAAGTACCCAGATCAGGAAAGGCATCAGGATACCCATTACCTGCATGAAGATATTTATTCTCTCCCAGTTGACCCTTATGGTAGCCAGCTGCGTCAGAGTAGTCACCAGGCTCTGTATAGGCCAGAGCATGCCCACAGCGTATGACATGAACACAGAGAGAGTACCTATCTGCATTGCTCCCTGCAATGTGAGCCTTCCGCCCTGCCACAGTACTACGGCCAGCACGAGAGATCCGACTGTGCTTATGGCAGCTCCGAACATGGCAGAGATATGTCCCGAGCGTACCGAGAGACTGCGCATCTTCTCGGTCTCATCCAGATATCTTTTCTCTGTCTTCTCCTCCACAGCCATGGACTTTATAGCCCTTATGCCTGTGATCATCTCGTTCATATGTCCTGTGAGTACAGAGTTCTGCTTGCGTATCAGGCGGTTGACGGCTATGAGCTTGCGCTGGAAGAGCGCCGTCATTATACCCGCAAGTACTATCATCACCGCGATCACGGCGAACAGCGGGGGAGAGATCAGTGCCATGTTCACCAGCACGCTGACAAGGTATGCACTGCTCCATACGATATCCATGAGCCTCCAAGCTACTGTCTCGCCGATCTTCGAGGTGTCGCTCATGACGCGGGAGTGTACAGATCCGATGCTGTTGCGGTTGAAGTAGGAAAGAGAAAGGCTCTGCAGATGAGTGAACGCATTGTTTCGCAGATCTCTGTTGACGGATACCTCGATCTTACCGCATCTCTTCGTGGAGATATAGGTAGCAAGGGTCTGGAGGATCAGCAGAGCCAGATAGAGCAGTATGAATACCGTAAGACCATCCAGCGTCTGCCTTCCCACGTAGTTGTCTATGGCGTATCGGTTGAACAGCGGGAACAGCGAGTCGCAGCTGGTAGTGAATGAACCGAGCACTATCATCAGGATCATGTCGCGTCTGTATGGCTTGCTGACCGTGAGCATCATGGGAAGCAAGCCTTTTTTATGTTCCTGTCTGGAGTTCATATATGTCCCTGTATATACCTTCCTGTGTGATAAGTTCTGCGTGTGTCCCTTCTCCTACGATCTGCCCCTTATCGAGCACGTATATCCTGTCGCATCCTGCGATGGTAGTTATCCTGTGAGCGATGATGATCATGGTAGTATCGGGATACTTTGAGAACAGTGTCTTTCGTATGCGTGAGTCGGTCTCTGCGTCAAGGGCGGAGAACGCGTCGTCGAGTATCAGTACATCTGCGTTGTCAGCATTGGCAAGACAGGCGGCAAGGGCGCAGCGTTGTTTCTGACCGCCCGACAGTGTAACGCCGCGTTCTCCCACGAAGGTCTCGAGTCCGTCTTTGAACTTGTCAACGGCCGTCATGAGAGCGGCATCCTCTGCCGCCGTCAGGATCTGCTCCTCCGTGATGCTGTCGGACGCTATACCGATGTTATGGGATATGGTGCCCGAGAAGAGGAAGGGCTCCTGCAGTACTCTTGCGAATCTGCGGCGGTATGGAGCGAGGGGATACTTGTCTGCGTCCTTCCCGCAGAAGCGGACCTTGCCGCGCAGTCTCTCGGGATCGCAGGTGCGCATGAGTATGTCGGTGAGGGTGCTCTTGCCGGATCCCGTACCTCCTATTATGCCTATCTTCTCACCGCGTGATACATGCATGTCTATGCCCTTGAGCACGTCTGTCCCGTCGGTATAGGAGTAGGACACATCTTCCAGGACCAGGAGCGGCTCGGCGTCCTGTACTTTTGCCTCTGCGCCGTCCTGAAGGTCCTCCGGATCGGCGTTCAGTATATATATTATCCTGTCTATGGCCACTCCCGCCCGAGAAAGGTCGGCTATGGTACGCCCCAGCTCTCTCACAGGCCATGAGAGCATGGCATTGTAGGATATGAAGGCGATGAAGTTGCCCGCGGTCATGCCTTTATGCACACAGAACACGGCCCCGAGCACTGTGATAGTCATGATCTGCAGTCCCGAGATCAGGTCTCCCAGTGACCAGAACGCTGCCATAAGATCCATGAGCCTTACCCACAGTGCGGTATACTTCTCGTTCTTCACCGTGAAGCGCTCACATTCATAGGCTTCCTTGCCGAAGGCTCTGACTACACGTATGCCGGTAAGGTCCTCCTGTACTATGGAGGATACCACGCCCTCCTCGCTGTCAGCCTCCATGAAGGTCTTTCCTATGCGCCCGTGGAAATAGGCGGAGTAGCCTATGATCACAGGAAGGAACGCTGCAGCTGCGATCGTGAGCGTCACATTTACGCTCGACATGAATGCTATGCTCAGTACCACGAGGAGTATTATACGTACAAAGGATGTGAGCTGCACGGATACGAACTGTTTCACGGTCTCTACGTCAGAAGTGCAGCGCTGGAGTATATCGCCTGTCTGGTTCTTGCCGTACCATGACATGGGAAGTCGGTCGGTGTGAGAGAATATCACGTTGCGTATGCGCTTGACCAGCTTTTCTGCGCCCACGCTGTTGGACAGGCCCTGAATGTAACGTGTGAGAGCTCCCGCAAAAGCCACGACGGCTACAGCAAGAGCAGGTATGTACAGCTTAGCGCGGATATTGTCGGCTCCGCCGGCAAGTCCCAGCAGTATCCCGTTGAAGCTGCCCTCGGCAGCAGGGACGCTGCCGAGCACGTTGTCTACCACGCATGATACTATGCGCGGGGATATCAGATCCAGCAGTGCAGCTGCCGCCGACATGATCATCGAGATCATGAAGAACGTGAGGCTGCCCTTCAGCATGGATCGTATGAAAGAGGCTCTGGTGAGAGAGCTCTTTTCGTTCTTTTTTTCCATATCGTCTCCTTATGTCAGTTATGTCATTATATGCAGACCGCGGCACCACATAGACCGCCATTATCATTATACCACAAAATGAGCTGTTTGTCAAATGTATATGCGTTCATGGAATGTATAACATCAGGCTGTCAGGAGGTTGACAGAATTGTCATATTATGATATGATATATCATATCGCAAAGATCCCTGCAGATCTTTCGGAGGCGTGGAAGTATGAGCTTTTTCATATACGAAGGCAGACAGGTATATTACGAAGAGAGGGGCAAAGGACGCCCCCTGCTCCTTCTTCATGGGAACACAGCATCTTCGAGGATGCTAGATCGGGCCGCTGAACGGTATAGTGAGCACTTTAGGACCATACAGATCGACTTCCTGGGACACGGGAGATCTGACAGACTGGATACCTTCCCTGCAGATCTGTGGTGGTATGAAGCACTGCAGGTCATAGCGTTTTTGGGTGAGAAGGGATATACCGATACAGATATCATAGGATGCAGCGGCGGAGCGTTAGTTGCCCTTGGTGTCGCATCGGTATCGCCGGATATCGTTGGTAAGGTGATAGCAGACAGTTTTTATGGTACTGCCTCCGATGAGGCGTTCGTCAGTGCCCTGCTGAAGGACAGAGCCTTCGCCAAGTCAAATGAGGGGGCACGTTCGTTCTATGCGTATATGCACGGCGATGACTGGGAACAGATCGTGGATAATGATACCGATGCGATCGTCAGGCATCAACGGGAGATCGGCAGCTTCTTCCATGATCCGCTGGAAAAGGTGACTGCACAGGTGCTCCTGACAGGGAGCAGGGGAGACAAGTTCATGTACGGTATCTCCGACGATCATTACGAGCGTGTGTACGGCGATATATGCAAGAAGATCAAAAACTGCAGTATACATCTGTTCCCCACAGGAGATCATCCTGCTATGATGAGCTGTTTCGACGAGTTCTATGAGCTTAGTATGCAGTTCCTGCGCGGATGAGATACAAGGAGCCAAGAGACCAATGTCCATAGCTGTTATAAAATATATAGCACTTATACTGATGACCATCGACCATATAGGCAAGTTTTTCCCAACGACCCCCATATGGCTGCGTTATGTGGGACGAGTCGCTGCGCCGCTGTTCTTCTTCGCGGCGTCCGAGGGGATATACCATACCCATGACAGGAAGAAGTATCTGATAGGGCTCTATAAGTTCAGCATACTGATGCGGCTCTTAGAGCTGATCTTTTCTCTTCTCTTCGGCAAGTATATGACCGCCCCCATAAATAATGATATTTTCGCCTCGATCATACACGGCTGTCTGATAGTATATATCCTCGAGGAGAACAAGGACGACAGTCGGAAGAGGAACTTATATCTTTTAGGATATGTCCTGTGGCAGTTCATAGTCACGCTGATATGTTATCCTATCCATAACAGCGATATAGCGTATCCTTTCTCTTTGTTCTGCCGTACCTTGTTCACTGTACTTGGGAGCTATATCTACTCCGCCGAGGGCGCGTTCTACCTCTCTATGATGATAGTTCTCTTCTACCTGTGCAGGAACAGCAAGAAGGCGACTGCGGCAGCCTATATCGCCTACTGTATGGTGTACGCAGGCATGACTATCCTGAGAGTACCGTATCGTGTAGATCAGCTTATCGCCGGGATGGGAGCCGGTACCACTGTGAGGGAGATCGTCAGACTGCCCTTCGAGATCGTAGGCTTCCATATCATGGAGAGCATGGCAGGAGTGCCGATATTGCAGCTCGCCTTCAGGTATCACTACCAGTGGATGATGGTGTTCGCCCTACCGATGATACTGGCTTACAACGGAAAAAGGGGAGAGTACCCGAAGATGCTCTTCTATGTATACTATCCTGCACACCTTTTCGCGCTGGCTCTTCTTTCAATAGTCATCCTATCATGATATGAGCGGCAGAGAACATGGTCTCTGCCGCTCATTGATCTCTATATCACCGCACGTACCGACCCCTTCACGATCAGATCGCCGCTTATGGTGATCGTCATGGCGGGACGGTCGGGCTCGGCTATACGCTGCAGCAGTGCCTCTACTGCTTTTTCGGCCATCAGTTCCGAATCAACGTTTATGGTAGTGATGGGAGGCTTGCATATCTCGGAG
>JAFYEQ010000099.1 GCA_017544185.1 Oscillospiraceae bacterium | reverse complement strand
TACCGTATTTTTCTTTGATGTAGGTGACTGCCGTCTTTTCGAGCCTGCGCCTGTCGCCGCTCTCACCGCAGGAGCACAGAAGCATCCCGCCGATGATAACGGTACCTATGATCATTATCATCCTTTTCATTTTATCACGCGGATATAACGTATATCCATATCCTCTGTACCGGTCATGAAGCAGCCGCTCTTCTTGCTGTGGTCGATATATTCGAGTATCTCTTCCGTAAGTCTCTCTCCCGGGGCTATGATGGGTATGCCCGGGGGATAGCACATGACGAACTCACAGGATACGCGCCCTGCGCTCTCCTCGATGGGGATGCTCTCCTGTTCACCGTAGAAGGCCTGCTTGGGGGATATGACTATCTCGGGATTGATATACTTATGATCCAGCTGAGAACGGCCTTCGCTGCCGTATCGGCGCTTGATCTCCGCCAGAGCGGATACGAGCCGCTCTATGTCCTTCCATCTGTCGCCCGGGGATATGATGGCAAGGACATTGCCCAGATCGCCCAGCTCCATCTGTATGTCGTACATATCGCGGAGCCTGTCGTATACCTCTATGCCCTCCAGTCCCACGTCGCGGGTATATACCGACAGCTTGGTCTTGTCGAAGGCGAATATGCTGTCGCCGTTGATGAGCTCGTCTGAGTATGCGTAGTAGCCGCCTATGCGGTTGATCTCAGCTCTGGCGTACTCAGCGGACTTCACCACCTGAGAGCAGAGCTCACGACCGCGGGTAGCGTAGTACTTTCTTGCTATATCCAGTGAGGACAGCAGCAGGTAGGATCCTGAGGTGGTCTGTGTGAGATTGATTATCGAGCGGACATGACCCTCCGATATGCCTGCCTTCTTTCCCACGAGGAGGAAAGAGGACTGAGTGAGGGAGCCGCCCGTCTTGTGCATAGACACCGCCGCCATATCAGCTCCTGCTGCCATGGCGTTGATCGGCATATTAGCGCCGAAATACAGATGAGTGCCGTGAGCCTCGTCCACCAGTACCTTCATGCCGCGGCTGTGAGCCATACGTACTATCTTAGACAGATCCGAGCATATCCCATAGTAGGTGGGATTGTTGACGAACACAGCCTTGGCGTCGGGATCCTCGTCCATGGCACGCTTTACGTCGGCGATGCGCATACCAAGGGGGATACCAAGCTTCATATCCACGCCCGGGTCTACGTATACGGGAAGGACGCCGCTTATGATAAGGGCGTTGATCGCGCTGCGGTGGACGTTGCGGGGTATGATGATCTTGTCCCCCTCCTTGCAGACCGAGAGTATCATCGACTGCACTGAGGAGGTAGTACCGTTGACCATAAAAAAGCAATGACCCGCATTGAATGCTTCAGCCGCCAGCTCCTCTGCCCGCCTTATGACGGAGACAGGGTGACACAGATTGTCCAGCGGCTTCATGGAATTGACATCCACATTCATGCAGGTCTGCCCGAGAAAATCGGTCAGCAGGGGATTTCCCTTGCCGTGCTTATGACCGGGCACGTCAAAGGGGACCACCCTCATATCGTTATATCTTACAAGTGCCTCATATATAGGGGCCTTATTCTGATCCAAAGTCATTTGCCGCCTCCATCGACCCCGGGAACATACCAATAGCTGTGAAAACCGCTGAGATAAGTCAGTGCGCCCTTCGGCATCTGCGTCAGGGCATTGATCACATTGTAGTAGTCTCCAGCTCCCATCGCAAGGGAAAGTATGCCCATCGCACCTAAAACAGTCAGCTTCGGGAATATGAGAAACAGTACGAGCGGTATCAGCCCGAATACTATATTAGGACACAGCGACATCATAACAAAGCGTATCTTCGTCATATCCTCCGTGCCATGCACGAACAGCATGCCCTTTGACAGCGCATGATACATCTTCACATCCTCCTTAAAGCAGAGAGCGTGAAGGAATTCATGGGGCACAAGGCACAGCATCGCGATGATAAAGCCGATCCCGGACAGCTTTACGCCGGGCCTTATCGCCATTACTGCAGCATACAGCACCAGAAACAGTATCACTGCTACGATATTCGCAACTAT
>JAFYEQ010000098.1 GCA_017544185.1 Oscillospiraceae bacterium | reverse complement strand
TCCTCATTCAGGTATTATATCTATCATGACCAGTTCCGGCCTGTTGAATATCCTCGGTATCTTGTGCTTGGTGCGGCAAAGCCCGCGGCTGACTATCATGGTGGTATCGTCAAAGTCGAACCTGCCTCCCGACCACTTGGGGAACAGCCCCTGATCGGGGGCGTACAGCCCGTTCTGGGACCAGGGCAGACGCCACTGTCCGCCGTGAGCGTGGCCGCACAGTATCAGGTCGAAGCATCCGTAGGCGCGGTAGTCATCTATCTTATGCGGATAATGTGACAGGAGCAGCACGAAGCTGTCTCTGTCAGCCTGCTCGGCGCAGCGCTCTACTGCCTGGTCCTGATCATCATAGAGATCCTCGAGACGTTTTGCCGCCGCGCATACGGTGATATCCCCGTATACGAAGTTCTCGCCCTCCGCGACTTTTACGCCCAGCGACTCCGCCAACGCCTTGTTGGTGCGCCACTTGCCGGTATCATAGAACTCATGGTTGCCGGCGATGTATATGCACTCATAGCGCGTACCGATGTACCGCATAAGCTCTGTGGTATTGTCATTTGGCAGCTTGTCGTCGTATATGTCCCCGGTCAGTGCGATCAGATCGGGGCCTGCCTTGTCGATCTCGCTCTTCAGCTGGGACATATCCTTCCCGAACTTCGAGTCATGCAGATCTGATACCTGCACCACCCGAAAGGGACCGTCGACCTTGGGAGAGCGCACCTCGTAATGCACTACCTTCAGCGGCCAGCTCAGTATAGCAAGTATGCAGGTCATGGAAAGTGCCGCACATATGCATCCAAAAAATATGTACATCCTCTTTATGTCGGACTTGGTGTATCCGGATGGTCTTATCTTTATGATCATTTGATAAATATCAGCGTCATGAGACCGTATATCAGCGGCTGATGCAGCAGGTATATGATCAGCGAGTGTCTGCCGATGAACTCGACGGGAGCAGTCGCCGCGTTGGTCTCGTAGTATATGGTCTTCGGTAGCTTCCTCCCCTTGACGAGAGGAGAGAGCATATACCCCGTCACGAACATAAGCATATATGGTATCACCGGGAAATAGTCTGCGCTCCAGAACTCCTTGGAGCGTATCCCTATGGGATAGAGCCAGCGATACTCGGGTATGGCCAGGGGTATCCGCAAAGCTATCAGGTCTATGTACTGCGGGAAATGGCGCAGCACTATCCACAGGACGAACGTCACCGCCGCCGTCCATACAGGCAGCTTGTCCAGCCATCTGCGGCACAGCCCGACTATGCACATACACGCTCCGAAGCAGCTGAGCACGCCGAACACGATCAGCTCCGACGGCATGAAGATCTCTGTTACCAGAGTTATGCCGAAGCCCGCCAGATAGAGCATCGCTCCCCTCCTGACGGGATCGCGGGACAGGGACACGCATATCCCCGATACTGCGAAGAGTATCCACAGGAACACGACATGAGCCGCCTCGAACGCTGCGTTCCCGGGCCTGAGCAGCTCGGGCACGGGGACATCGAATATATACTTCAGGTCGAACATGATGTGATAGAGTATCACATATATCATCGCCGTACCTCTGGCAAGATCCAGAGCGGCTATTCGTCCGCCCTCCTTACGAGCCGTCCCCATCAGAAGCTCCTGTGAGTGTTCACTTTCTTTTTGCGGCGCTTCTTCTTTTTCTTCTTATTGGAGGAGGCTACGAGGATGATGTACAGGAATATGAGCACTACTGCGATGGCAGCCCCTGCCAGGAACCAGCCCGAGGTCACGAAGCGCTTTGCCTTGTCCATATTGTACTTGGCTACGGACAGGGTAACATCGGTCTGTGCTATCAGGTCTACCCGTCCCACTTCCTCATCGCGGAAGGTGACGGCATAGGTCCCAAGTACTGTGCCCTCGTCTACGGGAGCGGTTATGGTGCCGTCCTCGTTGAGCAGGCTCTCATC
>JAFYEQ010000097.1 GCA_017544185.1 Oscillospiraceae bacterium | reverse complement strand
TCCTTATAGCCGAGGGAGATAAGGTCTTCAGTAGCATTGAGGTCATCCCAGAACATCCACTGGATCTCCTGTACCTCACCGCTGCTGCTCGAGCTCGCATTGCTGTTGGAGCTTGAGTTAGTCGAAGGTGTTGATGTGGATGTACCGCCGCAGCCAGCCAGTGTGGAAGCGATAGTTGCAGCAGACATCAGTGTTGCCAGAATACGCTTTTTCATTTTGATACGACCTCCTGTTCGAGCATCATACAGCACGGTCAGACGAGCACAGTGGTCTGCGTCGCCCCCCAAATAGCACGATCCGAGCTGTAATATTTCTTGCTGATCTATTAAATATTACCACACGGAGATCGTTTAGTCAATAGGATCGGTCAATAATAACAATTTTTGGATCCTTTATAGCAACAATTGAACATTTCCTACGATCGGGTATACATTTCCTATTATAGCAGGATATTGTGATGTGAGCAGATATCGGTCAGTGTGCTGCTGGATCTGCACCGGAGCTCCTGAGCTCAAATATGCACATGATCAGAAAGCCTATGCCGTAGCCCATAGGTGCCGCATACCACAGCCCTTCCGCGAAGAAACTGCCGATGAAGCCGCAAAGACACAGAACGGAGCATATCCCCGAAAGTATCTTCAGACGTCTGTCCTTTACGCCCATGCATAAGAACAGGAACGCACATCCCATGAACAGCCCCCATGCGGTATAGTCTATAGTCATCTCATACCCGGGATGTGTGCCGATCTTGACAAAGTCGGGTATGGCTATGCCCTGTGAGACCAGCGGCCGCGTCACACCGATACTGGTAAAATGTGCGGCAGCGGTGAGGAACAGTGTCCCGGACAGGGATATATCCATATACCTGCGTAAGGTCCCTGTAATGCCGTATATGTCCGCTATGGCATCCATGACGCCCAGCATCACAGCCGCGCCTGCGACGGTCATGATCTCCCACAGGGTCAGTGCCCATTCGGTATGAAGTACTATGAACGCCGTCACCGACAGGAAGTATACGATCTCACATATGATGCCCGCTGATGCGGCTCTTTTGATATACATAAAAAGTCTCCTTTCTGCACATGGTCATCGATCATATCATCATTATATGACATATGACAGATGATCGGTAGTGAGAAAGGAAACTTTTTTATATGACTAAAGTAATATCCGGATCATTCTTCCAGAGCGCCGAGCGTTCCCTCGAACTGATCCTGCCAGTCCTCGCCGATCTCATCCTCGGCGATATCCTGGAGGAAAGCCATCCTGTATGTGAGGAAGTCATCAAAGTCCTCGTATTCCCTTATGTCCCCGTCGCATATGGTATAGACCGTGCCGTCTGCACGTCTGATGCCTGCCTCGGAGCCGTCGCCTGTGCTGCCGATGATGACTATATCGTCTTCCTCATCCAGACCGCCTATCTCGGGCGCATACAGCTCCAGCTCACCGTCAAGGATACGCGTTCCGCCTGTGAGCATGAGCCAGCTCTTGTACTGGTGAGGGAGCTCGGTATCGTTTTCCTGCTCCCAGCCCTCGATCTGTTCAAGGGCCATCCCGGGCTCAAAGTCGGACTCCATACCTGTATCGGCCATGAACTCGCAGAAGCTGCGGTAATGGTCGTACCAGCCCCTGATCTCTTCATCTATAACGAAATTTCCCGTCGTATGGTCCTCCGACATCATACGTATTCTACGTCCAGCTTACCGAGGCCGTGCTCCGTCCTGAGCTTGTACTCGCCCTCGTGTCTGTCGTGCAGACGGATGCGCACATTGCCGATACCGCCCTTTACGAATACATCGCCGTCGGCTCTGCCGTCAAATGATATGTTGCCTACGCCGCCCTGTATGTTGAGCCCGTTGGTATCGCAGACGATATCCACATTGCCCGTGCCTGCTCCTACCTCCAGCATACCGCAGACGGACTTGTCCAAGGTCATATTGCCGGCACCCACCTTGAGGGACGCGGTATTTTCGGCGCTGAGCCCGGATATGTGTATATTGCCCGCACCTACGGTCACGGTGGCGCTGGTGCACTGGAGAGGTCCTATCTTGCCGTTGCCTACGCCAAGATCCGTGGTGAAGGATCTGTAGAGCTTATCGGGCAGGCTGATCCTGCAAGCGGACGGGGACAAAAGATCACCGAACAGCTTGTCCAAGAGCTCGGGCTCCTTTACGTTCACACACAGAACACCGCCGTTCACCTCAGCCGAAGAGCCGAAGCGGACGTTCTTGCACTCGATATGTGCCAGACCGTCATGGCTCATTGTCACGGTCAGATCCACAGCCGAGCAGGATATGCTCACGGACTCGATCTCCTCCTCCGAGAAGCTCTTGATGATGTCGATAGTGTTTCCCATAGTTCTACCTCCTGTAAGTGATGCTTCGACCGAAGCAAGATCTATAGCGGATCACGGTCACGGCTGCCGACCATATGCCGACAGCTGACATACCATGATGTATTCCTCGTCGTTCTCGTCCATGGTGACGAAGCCGACCTTACGGTACATACGTACGGCGTAGTTCGCCTTCTGTACGGCCAGCGAAGCCTTTTTATAGCCCTCTTTCGCGAGGAGCGTGAGCATCTCTCTCATGAGCAGAGTGCCGATGCCCTTTCCTCTGTGATCCTTATAGAGCGATATGGCGAAGGAAGGCGTATCATCGTCGACATGACCGTAGTCGTCCATGATACGTGTCCATACCGCTCCCACAGGGATCCCGTCTTCCTCTGCCACAAGGCAGTAGTCTGCCCTTCCCGTGCCGAAGCCATCGTAGTATACCCTGAGCTCGGGACGTTCCACGATCTCTCTTGGTGGAGGGGACGCTCCCTCGGGTATGAATATGGCCTCATACAGGAAGCCCTTCAGCAGATGCCTCTCTTCCTCGCGCATACGACGGATCAGCATGATGAGCGCCTTTCTGTGAGGATCCCGTACTTCTCGGGATGACGGTACTTATGGCCCATGATCTCGTGCTCACGGTAGTCTCTGAGCATATCCATATCGATCTGACCTACGTATACGCCATCTTCCGAGGGTGCTTCGAATACGCACATATCCCGTGATGAAGGCTCTTCGCGGAGCCATGCCACACCGTCGAATATGGTGGAACGGCCGTTGCAGTCGGGATGAGGGGAGGGATAGTTGCAGGTGGCTACTGCCAGCATGTTCTCGTACGCTCTGGTGCGCAGGGCACTGAGACGGTTGATCTCCATGGGGCAGGCGTTCGGTGCGAGTATAACTTCTGCTCCCTTGAGCATGAGTATACGTGCGCTCTCGGGGAACTCCCTGTCAAAGCATATCATAGATCCTACTTTGACGATCCCCTTGCCTGTGTCCAGATCTGCGGTATACAGATCGTCGCCGCCGTCAAGTACTGCCTCTGCGTCGAAGGCACACGTGTGCAGCTTCGAGTAGTGGAGCACCTCGTTCCCGTGCCTGTCGAAGAGCATGACCGAATTGAGTGGGCCGGGCTCATGCTGCTCCAGGAACGTAGCGGCTATGGCCATATCCAGCTCACTGGCCAGCTGTCTGTAGTTGTCCACGTAGACGCTGTCAGCCGTCACTGCCAGCGCTCTCAGCTCTTCCGCGTCCTGCGGGATCGTGTAGCCGTCGCTCCACATCTCGGGGAACAGGGCTATGTCGGCGCCCAGCTCTTTCGCCCTACGGCAGCCTTCTATGCCCTTACTGAGCTGCACATCGGGGTCTGATGAACCGAGGAGCTGTATGAAAGCTATCTTTAGTACCATGATGGTCTCCTTGTCTATGTCATGCCTGAAGAGCGGTATAATATGCCTCCAGACGAGGGCGGGCGTTCTCGTAGGCACTCTTCAGAGAAGGGTCGAACTGAGTGCCCATGCCCTCGAGTATGATGGAGTCAGCCTTCTTAAGGTCGAAGGCTTCCTTGTATACGCGCTTGCTCACCAGGGCGTCGTATACGTCGGCAATGGCCATGATACGAGCCTCGATGGGGATATCCTCTCCCGCCAGACCGCAGGGATAGCCCGAGCCGTCCCAGCGCTCATGATGGTAATGAGCCACGTTCTCTGCCACCACCTTGAAGGACTCATCGTCGGTGCTGCGCAGTATCTCGTGTATGACGCGGGCGCCCTCGGCTGCATGCTGCTTCATCTTTTCGTATTCCTCGGGAGTGAAGCGCCCGGGCTTCCTGAGCACGTCGTCATCTACGGCTATCTTGCCCAGATCGTGCATAGGAGCAGCCTTGATCACGTCCTTGCAGAACTCAGCGGTCAGGGGGAGCTTGCCCTCCCTGACGATCTCATCGACGAGTATCTTCACGCCGTCACTGGTGCGCTTGATGTGGCCACCCGTGGAATTGTCGCGGCTCTCGACCATCATCGCAAGGCTCATGATCAGGTTATCGTGCATCTCCACGATATGCTGAGTCTTTTCCTCCACCTCGCTCTTGAGACTGTCGTTGTAGTTGTCAAGGAGCTGCATATACTTCCTGTTGGCAGTATCATCGGTGAAGGTTATGAAGTAGCCGCGTTTCCTGTTGCCGTCGTAGAGATACCCTACGGTGACGTTGAATATCTTTACCTCCTGCGGGAACTCGTCGTCGCTGTATAAAGAGTATACAAAGCCGCTGTTCTTCTCGTTCCTCATGAAGTCGTCCAGGAAATGGCGGAGCCGTCTTTCCGAGGGCTTGTAGCCGATCATATCGTCAACGGCCTTGTCAGCCAGCTCAGGTATCAGCTCCTTTGCGGTGTCGTTGCTGCCTAGGTATCTGCACTTGAAGTCGCAGGAGATATACCCCAGTCCCTGTTCCTTGACCATAGAGTCGATGGCAGTATCGCCTACATCGTACAGGTTGACGCGGTAGGCGATCATCAGGTATACTATCTGTGCTATGACGTAGCCCGCCGGGATGATATCCGCCCTGGGGAGCAGGATCTTGCCAAGGAAGAAGCCTGCCACGCATATCACGTCGGGTATCACCAGAAGGGCTGCTAGGGTCCTGGGCACCTGCTTCTTGCGGATCCATGACCACGCCAGCACGATTAGTCCCATTGCGAAGTATGCTATGATCTCGGCATGGAGCAATGTATGCATGGGGCCGTAGGTCTTTATCAGCGAACAGGAGCCGTCCACCATATCGAAGGCCACGTCCTTGTAGAATATGTCATTGCGCCCTATGGTGAGCACCGTGAGATAGGTGGCGCCCGATATCCCGAAGAGGACGAGCCTTACCCATTTCTTGATCTCGGTGCGGCACAGGTTGAATATGCTGAAGAGTATGAACAGCTGCAGGAAGCTGCTGCCGAGATAGGTCACCTTCATCGACACGATAGCTTCCCTCAGGTCTGTGCTGCGGGAATACATGACATATCCGAGGCATGCGACCGGTACGAACGTGAATATCAGCGTGAAGTTCACGTCGAAGTGCTTATGCCACATGTATACGTATATTCCCGAGCATATCAGTGACATCACAAACGCAGTGATGTAAAAGATCTGTATCAATATATATCCTCCTATATGCTTTATGCAAGAGGCAGGAGACTGATCGCGGCATCAGGCGGCAATATACCGCGGTCACTTTATGCTTATCTCTATGTCTCCTGTGGATGTGCGTATCTCGCATCTGCCGCCCTTGTCGGTATCGGGGACCTTGATATCGCCGGAGTTGGAGCTTGCTACGAATACCTTTTCGGTCAGCAGGGTGCCCTCTACTTCACCGGTGCTGGTCTCTACCTTGATGTCGGCAGCGTCGCAGCCGTCGAACTCAACATCGCCGGTACTGGTCTTGATCCTCATATTCCCGGATGCTACGACGTCCTTCATGTCTACATCGCCTGTGCTGGTGGTGATGCTGATATCGGTGCAGGATATCTTCTCAAGGTCCTGTGAGCCTGTGGATGACTCGATGGTGATGCGCTCTGCTGTGATGTCCTTTATATCCGTATGGCCGGTATGGGTGAGGATCTCCAGATCGCTGCCAAGATCTGCAGCAAAGTCGATCTCTCCCGTATCTGTGTCTATCTTTGCTTCGGTGAACGTGAAGCCATCGGGCACTGTTATGTCGCCCGTGTCGGTGACGATCTTGAGGGACTCGTATATATCCTCTGTGAGGTACAGTGTGATGGAGGGGCTGGCAGATATCATGCCGTTCATAAAGTACTTGTCCTGCCATCCGCGCTCGTCCACATAGGTGATCTCCAAAGTATCGCCGTTCACGCTGACGTTATGTGAGGTATCCTTGGGCTCCATGCATACTGCTTTGCACTTGCCGTCGGAAGACTTTGCCAGTGTGATATCGTCGGTATCCCCGCCGATGCTGATGTTCCTGAAGGAGCCGTCCACGTCGTAGGTGCGCTCGCTCACCTGTGATACGTTGTCTCTCCCGGGGACGAAGCCGAGGACGGTGACGGATATGGTGCAGAGGATGATCCCTGCCACTACGAGCACTGCTGCGAACAGGGTGGTCTTTGTAGATGTCTTCATGCTGCACACTCCTTACCTATGAGGGATGATTTGATGCTCGTGAGGAACTTGTCCGTGCCCTTGATGACGCCCTTGGCTGCCAGTACGGCCAGCTTGAAGAAGAGTATGGCGAGGCCCGCGCATATCAGGCCGCTGCCGATGAAGAACAGAGAGCCTGCGAAGTTGCCGGACTTCAGCCACATGAAGGCTGCGGGGATCGCTGCTATGGCTGATACGCCAAGGGATACGGTCACTATGAACAGTACGCCCACCAGCACCCATACCACCAGATACAGTGACAGCAGCACCACGAAGGAGGCTATCAGCAGCGGGATCCATATGGGAGCACAGAGTATCAGCAGCGCGATCTCCCATCCGCGGAGGCCTCTCTTGGGCATAGCCGTATCCTTTACTATGCGGGAGAGGGGGATCTCCGATATGATCTGCGATACGATATCGTCGATCGGACCGATGGCTTCTACCGCTTCCTCTTCGCTCATGCCGTCTTCCATACGGTCGTCTATCATCTCATTATAAAATGCCAGGCGCTCTTCTATCTCCATGGGCGGCAGCCCGAAAAGCCTGCGCCTGAGTATGCTCATAAATTCGGTCCTATTCATGATCATTGTCCTCTCTGGTAATGAATCGATATATGGAGATCATCTCCTGCCAGTCGTTCTTGAACTCTTTGATGCGGTCTATCCCGCGGTCGGTGATGTGATAGTACTTCCGGAGCCTTCCTTCGTGCTCTATGGAGAATACCGTGAGCATACCTCCCGTTTCGAGACGCTTCAAGATAGTATACAATGTAGATTCCGACATTTCCAGATATGGTCTTATATCACGTATGATCTTGTATCCGTAGGAGTCTTCGCTCTGTATGGAAGCCAGCACGCATACATCCAGCAGACCACGCTTGAGTTGTATATCCATCATATACCTCCTTTTACGAAGTATAGTATATCACGATATATATCGTTTTGTCAACTACTTCATATCACATTCTATAAATATCACGATCAAGAACGTGTTGTCCTAAGTTGATCTGTATAGTATGCACAATAAAGAGGCGAGAAGGGCATCTGCATGGCTGCGATCATCAGGAGCTCTTCTACAAAAAAGATATAAGGATATGAAGAAAATTTCAAAAAACAGTGGACATATGGGATGAAATGTTGTATAATATAGATAAATGTAATATCCGAGACAAGGGCAGGGCTCCCGGGTCCCTGCTGATCATCTCTGCGATACGAAAGGAGCGGTGTGATATGCTGAAAGAATGGGTACAAGAGGAGAGGCCGTCGGACGAGGCCGTGGCACAGCGGCTGGAGACGGCGAGATATGAGCTGGCCAAGCGTCAGATGCTGGTAAAGGAGAAGGCGCTGCCGGTGCTCGTGGTACTGGACGGATGGGGCGCAGCCGGGAAGGGCAGTGCGCTGGGCAGGATGATCAAGAACATGGATCCCCGCTTCTTCAAGTGTGAGACTCTGTCGCAGCCTACCACAGAGGAGAAGCGCAGACCGTTCCTGTACCGCTACTTCGTGAGGATACCTGCAGCGGGGCAGTTCTCCTTCTTCGACGGCAGCTGGATGGGGGAGGTGACGTCCCATTATCTGCACGGGGAGATCTCCCAAAAGGAATACAAGTCGCATCTGACGAGCATCAAGCGCTTCGAGAGACAGCTCAACGACAACGGATATCTCGTGGTGAAGTTCTTCTTCCATATAAGCGAGAAGGCACAGAAAAAACGCCTTAAGGCGCTGGAGAACGATCCTACCACGGCATGGAGGGTATCCGACAACGACAGGTGGCAGAACAAGCACTATGACAAGTGCCTTGACGTATTCGACGGGTACATCGAGGCTACGAACCAGTTCGTGGCGCCCTGGTACTTCATAGACGCGTCCGACCGCAAGTGGGCGGAGCTGCAGATGACGGAGATA
>JAFYEQ010000096.1 GCA_017544185.1 Oscillospiraceae bacterium | reverse complement strand
ATCATATATCATCACGATCGTCAAGTGCATTATAGATATTTGTCGCTTTTGACATATCTTTTTTGCATATACATCGCGATATCCGCATATCTGCCTGTTTCATGCCGTTATCATCATGTATTGTACTGATACGAGCGTAAAATGCGTATGATCAGTTCATTCCCTCTTCGCCGTTGAACATGACCAGATGCTCCGCCCGCTCACGCAGCAGCGGATAGAGCGACAGATCCGGAGACTTGTCGAACATCATGTTCACCGCTCTGTTGGTGTCACTGAGCAGATCATGATCGTAGATATCAGCTATCCTGAACTGACCGGCTCCGCTCTGTCTCACACCAAAGAACTCACCTGCGCCGCGCAGCCTCAGATCCTCCTCCGCTATGGCAAAGCCATCGGATATCTTCGACATGATACGGAGACGCTCTACCGCTTCATCGGTAGGGTCGTCCGTCAGGAGTATGCAGTATGACTTGCCGCTGCCGCGCCCCACGCGTCCTCTCAGCTGATGGAGCTGCGCAAGGCCGAAGCGCTCTGCGCTCTCTATCATGATGATCGTAGCGTTAGGTACATCTACGCCTACCTCTATCACCGTGGTGGATACGAGTATCTGTATATCCCCTGTCTTGAAGCCGCTCATGATACGGTCTTTCTCATCAGCTGGGAGCCGCCCGTGCAAAAGACCGATATCATACCCGCCAAGGACAGTATCTCTGAGGCTGTCGGCATACGCTATGACGGACTGCATATCCCCGCGCGGATCATCATCGATCATGGGACATACGATATACGCCTGATGTCCCTCGTCGATCTGTGCCTTGACAAATCTCATCGCCCGTTCGCGGAGCTTCCCCGTAACTGCGTAGGTCTCTATCTTCTGGCGTCCCTTCGGCATCTCATCTATTATGGATATATCCAGATCCCCGTAGAGTATCAGTCCCAGCGTCCTTGGTATGGGCGTCGCGCTCATGACCAGCTTGTGAGGATGATCTCCCTTCACGGCCAGCATCTTGCGCTGCTCCACCCCGAAGCGATGCTGCTCATCGGTTATGATCAGACCCAGCTTGCTAAACTCCGTAGATGCCGATATCAATGCATGGGTACCTGTGATCACCGACAGCGTGCCGTCCGCCAGATGAGCCTTGATCTCATTCTTCTGCTTCTGCGTCATGGATCCTGTCAGCAGTCCCACACCTATACCCAAAGGCGACAGGAACGACGACAGGGTCTGCGCATGCTGCACCGCCAGTATCTCGGTAGGAGCCATGAGAGCAGACTGATACCCGTTGCGGTATGCCAGATAGCAAGCAGCCGCTGCCACAGCGGTCTTGCCGCTGCCCACATCGCCCTGTACCAGTCGGTTCATCGGTACGTTCGAGCACATATCTCCGTATATCTCACCGCATACCCTGCGCTGAGCCGAAGTCATCTCAAATGGCAGCGTGTCCTCGAACTCGGACAGCGGTACGTCCTCCATGACACAGCTCGTTGTAGTGCGGTCTCTGTTCCTGATCAGCCTCATAGCAGAGGTGAATATCACCAGCTCATCGAACTCCAGACGCTTGCGCGATATCTCCGCCGCATGCATAGATTCGGGGAAGTGTATGTTCTGAAGAGCATACTCCTCGGATGCAAGTCCGAACACCTTGCGGATATCATCGGGCAGGAACTCGGGTATCTTCTCTTTGAGCTCATCCAGCACATACCGCACGTTCGTGATCACCATCTGCGCGGTGAGCCCCTCCGTCAGATGATACTTAGGCCTGATCAACAGATCCTCGTCGCGTATGACCATGGGAGAATTCATCTCCCGACGCATAAGGTTGCCGCCTATCTTGCCGTAGAGCCGATAGGTCTCTCCTACTGTCAGATCATCAAAGGCATATCGGTTGTTGTATATCAGTATACTTATCTTGTCCGTATCATCCGACGCGATAGCCTTATATAGCGTCAGCCCCTGTCGTATCCTCTGTGGGTTCAGCTTGCTCTCTATCGTCACGCGTATGCAGCATGTCTGACCTATCTGAGCATCTGCCACTGGCACAGGCTCGGACAGGTCTATATGATCTCTCGGATAGAAGTTCAGCAGATCTCCGACAGTATGTATGCCCAGATCATTATACAGCTCCGATCTCTTTTTGCCTACACCGGGGAGCGTACCGATGCTGTCATCCCATCTTACCATATCTCAAAAAGGATCGGCATGTCAGGCGGGCTGACGTGCCGATCATCACCTTACTTTTCCAGATTTTTATATACCACAGCAGCCAGAGCCGCACCTGCAAGAGGTCCTACTATGAACACCCAAAGTGCAGCTATCGGACCTGTATTTCCGATGACCGCAGCGAAAATCGCGGGAGCGATGCTCCTTGCGGGGTTGACCGATGTACCTGTGAGGCCTATGCCCAGGATATGTACCAGCACCAGCGTCAGACCGATGACCAGTCCGCCGAAGGAGCCGTGTTCTGCTTTCTTGGAGGTAACACCGAGTATAGCCATCACGAATACGAACGTGAGCACGATCTCTACCAGAAGGCCTGCTATTATGCTGCCGTTCACGCCTGCCAGACCATTGGCGCCATATCCGCCTGTCTTATCGGTTATATTGCCCAAATTGAATATCACAGCCAGTATGCCGGATCCCGCAAAGGCACCGAGGCACTGAGATACACAGTAGCATACAAATTCCTTCACGTCCATGCCGCCCGTCATCAGCACCGCGAGCGACACCGCAGGGTTGATGTGGCAGCCCGATATGTTGCCTATGCTGTAAGCCATGGCAACTATCACCAAGCCGAATGCAAGAGCAGTGAGTATGTATCCGCCGCCGTTCGCAGCGTCACATCCTACGAGCATAGCCGTACCGCATCCTAGCGTTACGAGCACGCACGTACCGATAAATTCAGCGATATACTTTTTCATACCGGATCCTTTCTGTGTAATTGCCGACGGCGGTATACCGCCGTCGGCGGGCGATACTTACTTAGCGAGCCTGTTTCCGCACTCCATGCAGAACTTAGCGTTCTCATTGGTTATCTTAGCACCGCACTGATCGCAGAACTTCATCTTGATCACGGGCTTGTCCTCAGCCTTCTTCTCTTCAGGCTTGGGTGCCTCGGGCTTCTTCTCTTCAGGCTTAGGAGCCTCGGGCTTCTTTTCCTCAGGCTTAGGAGCCTCAGGATTCTTCTCTTCGGGCTTGGGTGCCTCGGGCTTCTTCTCTTCAGGCTTAGGAGCCTCAGGCTTCTTTTCCTCGGACTTGGGTGCCTCGGGCTTCTTCTCCTCGGGCTTGGGTGCCTCCGGCTTCTTCTCTTCGGGCTTGGGAGCCTCCGGCTTCTTTTCCTCGGGCTTGGGAGCTTCAGTCTTCTTATCAGCGTCCTCGGCAGGCTTCACAGCCACTACCTGGATGGGCTTGTATTCCTTCTTCACAGGATCGGGACGCTTCTCTTCGGGCTTCTTCTCTTCTTCGGCCTTCTTGACCTCAGCCTTCTGGAGCTCCAGCTTAGCCCTCTCCTTAGCCTTCTTCTCTTCCTCGGCAGCCTTGCTGCGTGCATGCTCTACTGCCAGACGCTCAGTCTCCAGCTCACGCTGCTTCTCATCAGCCACTCTCTTGCGTTCTTCAGCCTCTCTCAGCTTGATAGCGGTCCTATCGCTCTGCATCTTGTTGAGGAGCTGATTCAGAGTGATCACGATAGCCTCCACAGCCTTGCCCTGTGTAGTATTGCAGGGAAGATCATGAGACTTGCCGGACTTGTCAAGGAGCGATATCGTCGCATTGAACAGCTTCTTCTTTGCCTCAAAGCGCTCTATCTGCTCAATGGACACATGATCCATACCGGACTTGCCATTGTAGT
>JAFYEQ010000095.1 GCA_017544185.1 Oscillospiraceae bacterium | reverse complement strand
GAATGCGCCGCCCTGCTTGAGCATCTCATCGACAAGAGTGGTCTTGCCGTGGTCGACGTGGGCGATTATGGCGATGTTCCTAAGATCGTTGCGGATCATATCTACTTCTCCTTCACACTGGTCGTCACATATAACAACTTCGTATTATAGCACACCGACAGCGTATATGCAAGCAATTAACGGAAAATTTACATGACCATACAATATGAGCGGACGATAGACGGCTCCCATTGTGCATTTTTGAGGGAAGGGGCCGCATAGCTCTCGTTGTCACTTGTCAGCAAGACATCAAAACAGGGCTCCCATAAATGCCGTGATATGACCGATCCTCTCTGTTCGTACATACTGTACAGACTAAGGGATCATTTTAAGGAAACGATGGATAAATGCCGGCTGTTCTGAAACGGTGGGGGCAAAGGCTTCCGTAGGATGCCATCTCACCCTACGGCATCGCTTCATAATGGTGTGATATGAACTTGGTCTATCCAATGTTTCCTAAGATCCTTCTGAACTTCGAAAAAACACTTGACAAAAGCGTAACAAGTTGCTTAATATAAGTAACTTGTTACGCTATTCGTGTTTGAGAGGAGGAGCATTATGGAACACAGCAAAAAAGAGAGCGACCTTATCTGGAAAAAGAAACTGTTGTTTGCGGGAGTATTCGCGCAGGAGAACAGCGATCAGCCTTGCTCCCTTGTCCCTAGCAACTGCGTCAGCAGTTGCATCTCTCGTCCCTTGCCCCTTGTCTCTTGTCTCTTGTTCCTTGTCCCTTGCCCCTTGCCCTTGTCCCTAGCAACTGCGCCAGCAGTTGCATCTCTCGTTCCCTTTCATCCAAATTATCCTTGATTTTTACACGCGGATGTGGTATAATATCCATATCATACGAAATGAGGTGATGGTATGGCCAAGAAGATACTTATAGTGGATGACGAGAAGAACATACGCAGCGTCATAGCCGAGTACGCCAAATTCGAGGGGTATGAGACGGCAGAGGCGGAGGACGGTATGCAGGCAGTGGATATGTGCCGCACCGAGGACTTCGACCTGATCATCATGGACATCATGATGCCCCGTCTGGACGGCTATTCCGCTGTGCGTGAGATAAATAAGATCAAGAAGATACCCGTGATAATGCTGTCGGCCAGAGGCGAGGAATATGACAAGCTCTTCGGCTTCGAGCTGGGCGTGGACGACTACGTCACCAAGCCCTTCTCCCCCAAGGAGCTGCTGGCACGTATGAGAGCAGTCATAAAGCGCACGTCTGCAGCAGAGACCACCGAGCAGCATGAGACACTGGTGTTCGAGGGGCTGGAGATAGATATGATCGGCAGAGAGGTGCGCGTGGACGGCGAGCCCGCACAGCTCACTCCCAAGGAGTACGACCTGCTGTTCTATATGGTGCGCAACAAGGGCATAGCTCTGTCGAGAGAGAAGCTGCTCGAAGAGGTATGGGGCTATGACTTCTACGGCGACGACCGTACCGTGGATACGCATATCAAGATGCTGCGCAACTCGATCGGCGAGTACCGCAAGTTCATCATCACGCTGAGAGGGATGGGTTATAAGTTCGATGCAGGAAGATAAGCCCCGCACCGGTATACGGCGTGCCATGCACAGCGTGCGCTTCACGGTATGGATATACTTTGCCATATTCATCATAGCCATACTGCTGCTGATGTGGATCACCTTCATCATGACGCTGGAGACCAACTACAAGAAGCGCCGCCGCGCCGATATCGACACAGTAGCCGAATACATCACAGAGAACATCAACGGCGGCAGTCTTACCAGCCGCCGTCTCTACGACCTGGCGTACAGCTATGATATGTGCATCATCATACAGGACAAGTACGGTCTGACGCTGTACTCCTATGAGGTGTCCCCCGGTCACTGTCTGATACACGGGGCATCCGATCCGGATCTGGCGGGCTACCGCGAGAAGGCGGACGAGAAAGGGGTCTACTACGCACAGATACGCGACCCTCAGACCCTGACCGAGAATATGCTCTACGTATGCACCCTGGGCACCAACGGCACTATCGGGTACCTCATGATAAATACCTCCACAGAGCCCATACAGTCCACGGTGAACATGATACGGGCGCAGATGATGCAGATAAGCCTTGCCATGTTGGTACTGGGCTTCGGTATATCCATATTCCTGTCGCAGCTGATATCCACGCCCATACAGCGCACAACCAAGTCTGCTCAGAAGCTGGGACAGGGCGACCACAACGTACAGTTCAACGGCAAGGGCTACAACGAGACCGAGCAGCTGGCCCTCACGCTCAACTACGCATCGGAGGAGATCACCAAGGTCGATACCATGCGGCGTGACCTGATGGCCAACATATCCCACGATCTGCGCACTCCCCTGACTATGGTCAAGGCATATGCGGAGATGATACGCGATCTTTCGGGCGACGACCCCGTGAAGCGCGATGAGCATCTGGGCATAATCATCGAGGAGAGCGACCGTCTGGCGGCACTGGTGAACGATATACTGGACCTGACCAAGCTGGAGAACGGCGCTGCGGAGCTCACGCCCGACGACTTCGATCTGGGCGCACGCATAAGCTCCATCATGACACGATACACTATACTCTCCGAACGGGACGGCTACAAGTTCTACGTGTCAGTCCCCGAGGGCATAACGGTAAGGGCTGACCCGATCAAGTTCGATCAGGTGATATACAATCTCGTGAACAACGCCGTGAACTACTCCGGCGAGGACAAGGACATATACGTGATGGCAGTAAAGACCGACAGCGGTACGGAGATCTCCGTCACCGACACAGGTCCCGGTATATCCAAGGAGCTGCTGCCGCTGATCTTCGACCGCTACTATCGCGCGGAGAGATCTAAGCGCGATGTGATCGGCACGGGCCTGGGTCTGTCCATCGTGAAGCAGATACTCATCATGCACGGCTTCGACTTCGGTGTACGCTCGGAGGAGGGCGTAGGCAGCACGTTCTGGTTCAAGATATGACGGAGGATGTATGAGACTTTTGCTTATACGGCACGGCGAGAGCGAGGCGGATATACTACACGTCCATGAGGGACGGGCCGACTTTGAGCTCACAGAGAGAGGCCATCGTCAGGCTGAGGCCATGAGCGCATACGCCGCCGGCTCCTACAGTATAGACAAGATATACCACAGCACTCTCAAAAGAGCACTGCAGACCGCCGAGCATCTGGCAGCGGCCACAGGCGCTCCGCTCATAGCGGAAGATATGCTTAGGGAACACGACAACGGGCTCCTTGCAGGTCTCCCCTATGATGAGGCGGCTGCAAAGTATCCCCGCAGAGATGTACCGCTCCACACCTCTCTGTACGAACAGGAGAGCGTGCTGGCGTTCAGATACCGCGCTGAAGTCATGCTGTCGAAGCTGCTCTCGGAGAACGGCACGGACAGCACCATCGCCGCAGTGACCCACGGCGGCATGGCTGACCAGCTCTTCAAGGCGTTCATGCGTCTCCCGACGGACGCAGGATACAGGCTCTTCTCCGGAGATACCTGCATACATGAGCTACTGGTAGAGAACGGCTGCCGTATGATAGTACGCTTGAACTTCGTCCCGCATGATATATGATACTATTCGCATCTTATATTGTTTCGCACTAAAGGGACAAGAGACAAGGGACAAGGAATGCGACTGCTAACGCAGTCGCTGAGAAAAGTGTGGCTATCGCCACGACCCAAATGGAGACTGCTTTCTCATACCACCGCATCTATACTTAGTTTAGGCCAAGAATATTGGTATGATAATGGCCGCCATCGTGTACCGATGGCGGCTATATCTGTATATCACTGATCTGTGTTCTCGGCGTTGTCATCGCCTGCAGTATCTGCTTCGTTCACTATGTCCGCGATGGAATAGAACGCGGGCTTGGCCGTATACGAGCGGTCGAAGATCAGGGGCTGCTGAGGTGCTCTCCAGCTCTTGTCATCGGTGACGCCCCAGAATATCATGGCTGATACGTGGTCCTTGTGGGCGTATATGGAGCTCACGATGCCCTTGTAGTACTCCGCCTGAGCATCCATATACTTGTCGCCCGACGCCTTCGCAACGGTAGCGTCCAGCTCCGTGACCTGTATATCTAGCCCCAGCTCGGAATACTTGTCCAGCGCCTTATCGTACATCATCACAGAGGGGAAGGCATCGCCGCCTGTGCGCACATCCAGATGAGACTGCATCCCTATGCCGTCGATTATGCCCTTCTCCTTGAAGTCGGCAGCCATAGCGTATATGGCGTTGAGCTTGCCGTCCATATACTCATTATAGTCGTTGTAGTACAGCTTGCAGCCCTTGGGAGCGTACTTTCTGGCAAAGGTGAAGGCATGCTCGATGAAGGAGTTGTCGCCGTATACCTTTACCCAGGGGGAAGCATCTCCGCCGTTCTCCTCGCGGCAGCCTGCCTTGCGGAAGGAGCCGTTCTCCAGCCATGCTTCGTTCACTACGTCGCAGGCATAGAAGTCTATATCGGGATAGAGCTCGGTCAGTGTACCGAAGTATGCCTTGATGTAGTTCTCCATGCGCTTGGTCATCTTCTCGGGGGACACCCATTCGCCGTCCATATCATAGCCCTCCTTGCAGAACCATGTAGGCGTCTGGGAATGCCATACCAGCGTGTGTACGCGCATAGGTATCTTATTGTCGCGGCAGTAGTCTAAGAGCGGTGCGGCAGCGGCGAAGGATATCTGAGGCGTCTCGTCGTCGCCTGTCTCCTCGAAGTAGGACACAGTCGCGTCATGATCTAACACGTAGTCGGGCTTCATCTCGTTGCCGGTGGTGATGCTGGCATAGAAATGCTTCTCCACCAGAGCCATCACGCCTCTGGAGCTGAGGTCTGCGGGAGTGAGCGCCGTGCCCACCTTGAAGTCGTCGGCGAACAGCTCGCACAGCGAGGGCAGCTCGTTCTCGATATTAGCGGAGGGGAGCTCGGCGATATTGAAGTTGTCTATGTACATATCCGATGTGCCGCCCTCGAAGTATACGTACACATCCTTCATCTCGGGAGTATACCCCACCTTTACCTGTGAGAAGGAGAGCCAGTCTCCGCCGCTCTGGGTCTCAAGCTCGCCGTAGTGTACCTCGCCGTTCTCGTCGGTATACTGGAAGCTCATAGTGACGGGGCTGTGATCCTTCTGCATCGCATTGGCGCTGATCACATACTCCTGATAGGGCTGGCATATATCATCCAGCCTTACTGCAGGGCCGTTCCAGGTCTCGGAGCGTCCGGCCGCCATAAGGCTCTTCTGTCCGCCCTTGGCGATATCCTTAGTTACGGACAGTACCGTGGTATCGTTTTCACCTCTATTTGAAAAAGCGGACATATCGTCGTCCTCGAAGGTGAAGAAGGATACTATCTTAAGGTCCGTGAGAGGGATGAGCGTCTTTTCCTCGGGCTTTTCGGGCTCGGCAGCCTGAGGTTCTTCTGCCTGGGGCTCCTCAGCAGCTGCAGTATCTGCCGCTCCGGTATCCTGTGCAGCCGCAGTATCTGCCTCGGTGACAGCCGCGGGAGCTGCTGTGGTAGACTGGTCGCCAGCAGGTGCGCCTGCGCATCCCGTTACGGATAATATACAGAGGATGGCGGCCAGTGCCTTCGCTCTGTTATGCTCGTGTCGTATCATTCGATCTACTCCTTGATAGTTGATCATATTGGGTCAACAGATCATATTCAAAGCTCTGCTTTCAAGAAAGCAGCGGCAAGCGTAAGCTTGCCGTCATTTAAGTGGGGGATCGTATCCCCCACTTAAATGACAAGACGGGACCCGCCGCCTAAGAGGCGGGGAACATCGCTGCATTTATCATACCAGATAACTGCGGTATATTCAAGTCGTTTATTGCGCTGTGGGCCAGTCATACGAATATCTTCCCCCGTCAGCGGGGGAAGATAATATACGTATCAATATGCTCTCTCGATGAACTCGAACCTTGCCTTGCGGTTCCCGTTGTCGTCGATATCATCGAGGAACTCGGTGATCGGACGCACCCATGCGCGGGGCTTGTCGTTGATCTGCAGGTATATGCATACAGGCTCCAGCGTCTCGTGGTCGCAGGCCGTACCTGTAACGATATACTCGCCGCCCTTGAAGTGGCGGTAGCGTCCGCCCAGTACCAGCTGTCTGCCGTCGGGTATGCCGTAGGAGCGGCGCTTGGGTGG
>JAFYEQ010000094.1 GCA_017544185.1 Oscillospiraceae bacterium | reverse complement strand
GAACACGAAGCCTATCTTGCTGTTTCGTATCTCAGAGAGCTGCTTGTCCTTCGCCTTGGATATATCTATCCCGTCGAGGAAGTAGTCTCCGCTGGTGGGACGATCCAGTGCTCCGATGATGTTCATGAGAGTCGACTTACCGGAGCCCGACTGTCCCACGATGGACACGAACTGTCCCTTGGGCACGTTGAACGTCATGCCGTGGAGTATCTCGAGCTCGTTGGGCTCGCCTATATAGAAGGTCTTGACGATATCCTTCGCACAGATGACGTAGCCGTTGTCAACGACCTCGTATGTATCTTTCTTCTTCATGATGCTCACCTTACGATGCGGTATTCCCGCCTGCTGCGGCAGCTGCCATGGTCTTGGGATCCATCACTATCTGACCATCGGTATAATCAGCCGCATTGGCAAGTATCATCATGCCGTCATGGAGCTCGGAGGACTTTATCTCCACCTCTGCGTTGCCTTCAAAGCCGGTGGTCACCTCTACGAACTTCACGGTATACATCTTCTTCTCAGCGTCGTATACTGCCTCACATATATGGGACTTGCCCTCCTCCTCGGCTACGCAGTCATAGGTGACTGCATATACGTCCTTCACGGAGTCGGTGATGACGGTGCCCTTGGCGGTCATGCCGATGAGCACGGTATCGTCTGCATCATTGATGTTGGTGGATACTGCGAAGGTAGCGTTGCCGTCGCTCTTACCGTCAGTGCCCTTGGTACCTGCAGCGGATATATGGCTTATCTCGCCGGTGAAGTCTCTGAAGAGCGCGGGTATATTGACGTTCACCTTCTCGCCCTTCTCCAGCTTGCTTACGGAGTATTCCTTTACGGAGGAGACGAACTTCAGGTCGTCGGTATCCTCTATTATGAACAGTATGCCCTGAGAGGAGCCGCCTACGATAGCGTTGGCCTGAGTGATGGTGCCGTCGCAGGGAGAATAGATAACGCACTTGTCAAGTCTTTCCTTGAGTATCTCAAGGGAGATGAGCTGAGAGGAATTGTCGTTGGAGAGCACTCTCTGCTTGTCGGCTGCTGCCTTGAGCTCGGAGAGGCTGTTGTTGGCACGCTTCACAGCCAGGTCGTATGCCTCCTGAGCCTGTGCTACAGACTCCTTTGCATCCTCGACTGCCTGAGCATAGCTGTTGTTCTTGGTGTCGTTGCCTGTAATGACGCCCTTCACCTGGTTCTCTGCGTTCTTGAGAGTGTTCTTGGCACGCTCTACGGATCTCTGAGCGTTCATCACTGCCAGGTCGTGGTCGGAGTCTATCTTTGCCTTGGCGCTGGTATACGCGATGAGCGCTTCGTCATATGCCTCTACCTTGACCTTGACATCATACTTCTTCTCTACGGCTTCCAGATTAGTCTTGGCAGACTTTACTGCCTCGGCAGCCTTCTCGGTATCGGCAAGGGTTATGCCGGCGAGACCGTTGTGATAGCCGTTCATGACATAGGACTGGTGCTCCTGTGCCTGCTCGTACTCGTCGCGGGCCTTCTGTATCTCGTCTCTGTACTTCTTCTCGAATCTCTCGTCATAGTCCTTCTTGGCGTCGTCGTAAGCCTTCTTCAGGTTGCGTATGCTGGTATAGTCCTCGTCATCGCGCTCACGGGTGACGCGGGCCAGATCCTCCTCTGCATAAGAGAGCTCCTTCTTGGCGCTGTCCACCTGAGAGGTAGCGGATACGAACGAGCTGTCCTTGTCGGATCCTGCGGTATCTATCTGATCGTAATAATCGTTCTGAGCTCTCTCCAGCTTTGTCTTGGCATTGTCGAGAGCTATCTTCGCGTTGTATATCTCGGGATATGTGCCGCTGTCTATCTGTGCGGCAGCGTCGATGTACTGACGCTCGGCATCGCTGACTACATAGCCGGAAGACAGGGACTGTGAGTCCATATTCGCCTGCTGCTGGAGGATATCGTCCTCGATGGTGCTGGCGTCGAGGGTAGCGAGTATATCGCCCTTCTTGACGCGGTCGCCCTCCTTGACATTGACGGTCTGTACAGGCAGGTTCATGCCCGATGTCACCTGCTCAAAGGTGTTCGACTCAACGATGCCGCTGAAGGTGACGGTATTCTCAAGATCCTTCTTCTTGAGCTCGATGGGCTCTGCCATCGTCATATTCTTCATCGCCTGCACACTGGAATATACCAGCACGCCCACGACAGCGAGCAGGATGATCACTACTACCAGTATGATCTTACCTGCTATCCCCTTCTTTTTCTTTGCCATAAATGGTACCCCTTTCGATAGCCTCATGCCGACCGGTCTTATGCCTTCAGCCATGATGCCTTTTCCATCATAAATAACGGAATCAAGTAT
>JAFYEQ010000093.1 GCA_017544185.1 Oscillospiraceae bacterium | reverse complement strand
CAGCCCGACCGCTCCAGCCTGCGGGACCAGCCGATATTGTTCTCCTCGTCGAACCTTGCACGCAGCTCCACCAGCACGAATACTTCCTTGCCGTTCTCAGCCGCATTGATCAGCGCTTCGATGATCTTGGAGCCTCTTGCCACGCGGTACAGCGTGATCTTTATGGATACCACGTCCGGGTCGTTGGCTGCCTCGTTGAGAAGGCTTATGAACGGACGTATGCTCTCATAGGGGTAGGACAGCATCATATCGCGATGGAGTATCTGAGGTATGATGGGCTGCCCGTGGTTTATGCAGGCGGGACGCTGGGGTACGAAGGGCTCGAAGAAGAGCTCGGGATGAGCGCGTTCTATGCGGTTGCGCAGAGAGAACACGAAGGACATATCGAAGGGAGACGACAGGTATACGATCTCGTTCTCGGTCATCCCCAGATACTTCAGCAGACGCTTAAGTACATCACTGCCCAGATCTCCGCTTATCTCCAGTCTGACGGGGGAGAGCTTGCGGCGCTTCTTGAGGAGCTGCTCCATCACGTCGCGCAGATCCACCTCATGATCGTAGAGCCCCTCCTCCATATCTATATCTGCGTTGCGCGTGATGCGTATCACAGCCTTCTCGGATATGCGGTAGTTCTCGAAGATCGAGCCCAGATAATGGAGTATCACGTCCTCGACGAGTATGAACCTGAGCCTCGACTTGTCGGGGAGGATGATCATCCTCGGGTAGGAGTTGGGCCCCGGGCTTATGGGTATCAGTCCCAGCTTCACAGAGGAGCGGGTCTCCAGATGACATATCACATATGTTGCCTTATTGGGCAAAAACGGGAACAGGTGACGCTTGTCCACCACCTGAGGGGATATGATGGGCTTTATCTCGGAGTTGAAGTATGCGTGGAGATATGCCTCCTCCTCGGGGGAAAGGGAAGACAGCTTAACGTGCTCCACTCCCAGCGGCAGGAACTCCCGCATCAGATCCTCATAGGTGCGGTCGCGCCAGCCCGCCTGACGTCTGACCTCTCTGCGTATGGCGGCGATCTGCTCCGCTGCAGTCATATCGGTCTTGTTGTCGCGGGTGGGATCGTCCACGAGCACCCTGTCGTACAGGGAGCCCACACGTATCATGAAGAACTCATCCAGATTGGTCTGGTATATGGAGGCGAACAGGAGACGCTCTCCCAGAGGGACGCTCTCGTCCGCAGCTTCCTCCAGTATCCTTCGGTTGAATTTGAGCCAGCTGAGCTCTCTGTTATCGTAGCAGTCCATTATGATCAGCTCTCTTGCATCATGCGGTCTCCGCATCTTCGTCGGAGATCGGCGCTGTCGGCTCTATCGGCTTGAACTCGGCCGCATCCGGGGCCTTGGTGTTCAGGTCGTAGATATATTCGTTATACTCGTCTTCGGTGACGAGGGCGTCTTCTATGGTATATAGATACGTACCGTCGGTGAGGGGGTATATATCATAGTGGGATACGCATCCGAGGAAGCCGTCTTTGTACTCGTAAACACATCCGTTGTACTGCCTGTCCGCGCGGACGATGGTATGGTCGGGGCTGACGTATATCTTCAGCTCCTCGTTGCCATTGCTCATATTGGTGGTATCTATCTGTGCAGAGGCCTCTTCGTCGCGATGCCATATGGCTCTTTCGCCGTACCCGAAGGTGACGTACTCGGTGCTGTTGAGGCTGCCGATGTATCTGAGCCCGCCGTCGTAGGTGTATACGCTGTAGCCCCATCTGTCGCCCAGTATCAGCTCATCATCGCCGTCGCCGTCGATATCGCAGAGCATAAAGCCCGCATTCGTTTCTATGTTGGGCGACCATTCGGAAAGGCTGTCCGCCTCAGCCCTGATCATCACGCGATAGGCATCGTCACGGCCGATATCATCGAACACCGCACTTATTACATCGTCTCTGATGCTCCAGGTGCGGCCCAAGGAGAGATACGGCGCCTTGAATTCCTCCACGGCCTTGCGGTAGGCAGCCTCGTCCACCCTCTCGCCGTCCACATACAGCTTGATATCGCCGTCCTCGGTGTATGTGTCGGTCTCGGGGTCGTAGGTGTATGAGTTCTCGTCCGACTCCACGAAGATCACGGGCTCCAGCTTAGTGCCGTGCAGCTCGAAGAGCGAGTTGCCCGAGTAGCCGCTCTGCGCGTAGTAGGTATAGATCCTGTGCTTGCCGGGGTAGTAGCAGAAGGTGCCGAAGGACGCGAAGAATATGATGTCGTCATAGTTCTCGCCCTGCATGGTCTCATCATCGTCGGCCATGGTGATGTTCCCCAGCTCCCCGTCCTTTACGGTGAATATGGCACATTCGCCCGAATGTGCGTTGCTGTAGGAGCATATCAGCTCGGGGACATCGTCCCCGTCGATGTCAAAGAGTGAGAAGGCACCGTATTTGTTCATATCGTCGCTGTACAGTACATCCTTGTAGAGCTGCCTCCATGTGTCATCTACAGAGCCCTCGGACGGTGCCTGCTCCAATGCGGGAGCTTCCTCCGATGTCGTCTCCGTTTCGGTGACAGGCTCTGTCGCGGAGGCCGTCTCCGATGCAGTCTCCGACGCGTCGGTCTCTGTCACGGGAGCCTCTGTGACGGTGCTGTCGGTCGGTACCGTCTCGGTGACCGATACATGATCGGGAGGAGCGTCGGAGACGCAGGCGGTGAGCATCAGCGCCGCAATAGCGGTGTATAGACGCTTCACGATACTGCCCCCATTTCCCGCAGCTCCCTGTAGAGCCTTGATACGGGGAGCCCTACCACGTTGAAGAAGTCGCCGTCGATCTTCTCCGCAAGAAGAGCGCCCTCGGTCTGTATACCATAGGCGCCTGCCTTGTCCATGGGGTCGCCCGTGGCGATGTATGCGTCGATATCCGCATCGGTGAGCGGATAGAAGGTGACTCTGGTCTCCACGCTGAAGGAGCGTGTATGATCGGCTATGATGCAAGTCCCCGTGATGACGCTGTGGGTCCTGCCCGAGAGCATGCGCAGCATACGTCTTGCATCCTCCGCGTCCTTCGGCTTGCCCAGGATCTCACCGTCTATGGTGACCACCGTGTCACAGCCGATCACAGTATGACCGGGGTACAGAGCCGCTACCGAAGCGGCCTTGCGCTCTGCCAGCACCTGAGCCGCATCCTCGGCGCGGACGCTGCTGTCCAGCGTCTCATCTGCATTTGACGGCGCGATGATGATATCATCGGTGATCATGTGCATCAGCTCCTGCCGTCTGGGGGATGCACTTGCAAGTACTATGGTATCTTTTATCATCTCTTGTAGTCCCTGACTATCTGGCCCAGACTGCGTACCTCTTCGGATACGCTGCGGGCTATCTCTGCGCTCTCCTCGGAGGTCTGTGAGGTCTGGGACACTACGGAGGAGATGCTCTCTATCTTGTTGCGTACTTCGTTTATGGAGCGCAGCTGGCTCTCGGTCAGCTCCGCGATATGCTTGGCGTGGCAACTGGACTGCTCGGATGCGCCTATGGCATCGGTCATGCGGTCTGCAACGCTCTTGGCGATCTTGGTGCCTTGATCCACAGCAGCGATGGACATCTCGATAAGGCTGGATGTGGTGTTGGCTGCTTCGGCGGACTTGGTGGCAAGACTGCGCACCTCGTCTGCTACCACCGCGAAGCCCTTGCCTGCGGTGCCTGCACGGGCAGCCTCCACGGCTGCGTTGAGGGCGAGTATATTGGTCTGGAAGGCGATGTCCTCTATGGCCCTGATTATGGTCTCTATCTGGTGGGATGCATCGGTGATGCGCTCCATGGCATCCACCATATGCGTTACCTCGTCGTTGTTCTCATGCAGCTTTTCGGTGGACTGTATGGACGTGCGGGAGGCCAGCTCTGCTTCCTCAAGGCCCTGACGCACCTCGTGGACGATGCCCGCGATGTCTGCGGAGATCTCGCTGATCGTGCTCTCCTGCTCCTGCGCACCAGCAGAGAGGGTATTGGAGATCTGCTCCATGACAGCGGCAGTGCTGTCGAGGGAGCCGGATATGCTCTCGATCTTGCTGACCGCTTCGTTCTGCTTGTCCATGAGGACGCCTGTGCGCTCCATCTCGGCGTTGACCTGCGTCAGGAGATCCTGCGAGGTCTTCTGAGACTGCTTCACGTTTGATATGAAGCGTACTGAGGTCTTTACAAGGTAGAGCGTCAGCGCTGCGCCGATGTTCATGCCGATGAGCCCTTTGAATATCTCCGTATAGCTCGCGCCCTGATAGAACGTCTCAAGGCTGAACAGACCTATCAGCGGGAAAACATCCATCGCGATCCAGTGGAACACGATGATGGGGATGTCATAGTATATTGACGATACCACCATCGATGCCAGCATCAACGGGAACATGGTGTGTATCTCATGCTTCATCAGCGACATGACGATCATTATGATGAGCTCGATCACCGAGAGCAGGCGCCCTCTCGTGACCATGGATATCTTGCCCCTCACAAGGCATACCGCAGTGGGACCTATGATACCCGATGCTATGATGAGTATCCCGGCAAGGATCCAGCCGGAAAATATGTTGATGACGCCGAAGGCGACGCATAAGAAGCATATGGCTGCCATATGTATATTGAGCATTTTTTCGGTGATCTGCTCCTCGACTATGCTCACATTCTTGTTTATATCATCTCTTATATCCGACAAGGTCCTATCCTCCTTGCTGCAGGCGTTATCATCCGTCATCGGTGAGCGTTTACAGCACACCATTATCATTATACCACTTTGTGGCCCGATCGTCAAGACTTTACAAAAAGATCGTTTTGTGGTATACTATGAGGAAAGGGGCAGAAGACGATGGATATCAAGGTATATTTGACAGACGTGGATACATCGGGCGGGATACAGCGTTATGCGGACCTCATAGACCTGGTGTCGGATGATAGGCGTGAGCGCATAGAGCGCATGATACCGCAGAACGGCAAGGTAATGTGCCTGTTCTCGGAGCTGGTGATGCGCTGTCATCTGTCGCGGCTCACGGGTATCCCCGGTACGGATATACGCTTTGCCGCGGGAGACCATGGCAAGCCGTATATGATCGGCTCGGACATACATTTCAGCGTGTCTCATACAGGGAGCATCATCGCATTTGCGGCGGCGGATGTACCCATAGGCGTCGACGCAGAGCTCATCGCAGACGCAAGGGAACGGGTCGCACAGCGCTCCTTCACGGAGAACGAGCGGCGGTATATAGCCGCCTCCGACGATCCGTCGGCGGCCTTCTTTGACGTGTGGACGGCAAAGGAAGCCTATGTCAAGATGACGGGCGAGGGGCTGTCACGTTCTTTCGGCTCCTTCGACGTGTACGGGGATATACGGCCCGCACTACGCACCGTGCGTGTCGGCGGCTGCTCGGTCAGCGTGTGCTGTGAAGGGCTCAGAGACGGCGGAGCGCTGTCGGTGATACATGAGACCACGGATGATATCATAACGACCCTGCGGTCGGACTGACCGCACATAGGAAAGGCGGGATAGCTATGCGTGATGTAAGTAGATATGCAAAGAAAAAGCTGCGCCGCGGCGCAGTCAGAGTCGTCAGACATTACAGGAGATCTAAGGGCACGGACAAGCTGGTGCTGAAGATGCTGCCGATCGCCGGAGTATTCGCCCTCGGCATGGCCATAGGCATTAGCGCCGACAAGATCGCGGGAGTACTGACGACCGATGAATGACATGAACGGGGCTCCCCGTGGTGAGCGTATCACCATAGGCTTCTTCGGCAGGCGCAACGTGGGGAAGTCCTCCCTGATCAACGCTTTCGCCTCACAGGACATATCCATCGTATCGGATGCTCCCGGCACTACCACCGACCCCGTGACCAAGGCCATGGAGCTGCTGCCTGCGGGAGCGGTGACGCTCATCGACACCCCCGGCTCCGATGATGACGGGATACTTGGCAGGGAGCGTGTGAGCCGCACTATGGACGTGCTGAGACGCGTGGACGTGGCGGTCCTTGTGACCGACGGCGGCATAGGCGAACATGAGAAACGGCTCATGGCTCTGTTCGAGGAGCAGGGGATACCCTACCTCACAGTACACAGCAAGTGTGATATGCTCT
>JAFYEQ010000092.1 GCA_017544185.1 Oscillospiraceae bacterium | reverse complement strand
CCCATATTCTTCAACAAGATCGAGGGCTTCCAGTCCGAGCTCCCCGCAGACCTGAAGACCACTGCTCATGCAGGCACTCCCGAGGAAGTGAACGCTGCAAGAGAGGCTGACAGGCTGGAGCATGAGAAGAGACTGGCCGAGCACGGCGGCATCACTATGACCTCCTCCGAGGATACCGAGGACGAGGAGATCGAGAAGAGCGCTATATCTCTCTCCAAGGATGACTACGAGGACGATGCTCCCCAGCTCATAGAAGATACCGAGGATGAGGATCAATGACACAGGAGAAGCTCGACCGCATAAACGCTCTGGCGCGTAAGCAGAAGGCCGAAGGCCTCACCGATGAGGAGCGTGCGGAGCAGAAGCAGCTGCGCGACGAGTACCGCGCGGGCGTGATACGCAATTTGACGGCGCAGCTGGATAATATAGAGATAGTGGATGAGAAGTGACGGCGATGACATTTGACATATCCTCGCTGCATACCCCATGCTATGTTGTGGACAAGCGGCTGATACGGCGGAACATGGAGATACTTGACGGGGTGCGAAGACGCACGGGCGCCAAGATCCTCCTGGCTCAGAAGGCCTTCTCCATGTGGTCTGTATATCCCGAGATGGCGCCGTACATAGACGGCACCACCTCCAGCGGCCTCTATGAGGCAAGGCTGGGGCGGGAGGAGATGCCCGACGGTCAGGTGCATATCTTCTCCCCCGCGTACCGCGATGACGAGTTCGACGAGATCGCATCCACCGCGGATCATATAGTCTTCAACACTCCCGCACAGTACCTGCGCTTCGCGGACCGTACAAAGGGCGCGTCCTGCGCCATCCGTGTAGACCCGGAATACTCAGAGCAGGAGCATGAGATATACGACCCCTGCTCCCCTCTGTCGCGGCTGGGCACAAGGGCGGCTGACATGTACGTCCCCGAGGGCATAGAGGGACTGCTGTTCCACACCCTGTGCGAGCAGGACAGCGATGCGCTGGAGCATACCGTACAGGCGTTCAACGAGAAGTTCGCACGGTACATGGAGGGCATACGCTGGCTGGATCTGGGCGGCGGTCACCACATCACCCGCGAGGGCTATGACATAGACCGTCTCTGTCGGGTGATAGACGGACTGCGCGAACGGTACGGCTGCGAGATATACTTAGAGCCCGGCGAGGCTCACGCGCTGAACGCGGGATATCTGGTGACAGAGGTGCTGGACATATTCGTGAAGAACGGCATACACCATGTGATACTCGACACCTCCGCCGCCTGCCATATGCCGGACGTGCTGGAGATGCCCTACCGTCCGCCGCTGACCGATGAGGACAAGGATGGGGCATACGAGTACATGCTGGGCGCTCCTACGTGCCTTGCGGGAGACAGGATAGGCTCCTACCGCTTCTCACGGGAGCTTCACATAGGCGACAGGCTGGTCTTCGGAGATATGGCGATATACACCATGGTGAAGAACAACACCTTCAACGGCATGTCCCTGCCGTGGATATACACCGTATCGGACGAGGGCGTACAACTGGTAAGGTCCTTCGGCTACGAGGACTTCAAGGGAAGGCTGAGCTGACAGGAGTCGGCGAGCGTTGAGAGTTGAGATAACGATCGGTCACGGGCGCCCGGTGTTCTGTATCCTGCTCCGCCATGCATATTTATTAGTTTTATTCATGTATATTTGCATATTTAGTTGATTTTTGTGAAAATCAGAAAAAATATGCAAAAAGCACTTGACAAATCAGAATAATAGAGTATAATGTGTATATCACACGGTGAAAAGACGCATCACTGCGGCCGTCCCGCTGACGGGAGGGCTTCGCGGTGTATTCGATATCCCGGTCTTTGACACGTTCTATTCTAAATAAATCGGAGGTAATCAAAATGGTCGATAAGTCCAAGATCAAAAAGGTAGTCCTCGCATATTCCGGAGGACTCGACACTTCTATCATAATCCCCTGGCTCAAGGAGAACTACAACAACTGTGAGGTCATCGCAGTATCCGCTGACGTAGGTCAGGGCACCGAGCTGGACGGTCTGGAGGAGAAGGCTATAAAGACCGGCGCTTCCAAGCTGTACATCGAGGATCTGAAGGAAGAGTTCATCCAGGACTATATATACCCCACCATCAAGGCCGGCGCTATATACGAGGGCAAGTACCTCCTCGGTACATCCTTCGCTCGTCCTATCATAGCAAAGAGGATCGCTGAGATCGCCATAGCAGAGGGCGCTGACGCTATCTGCCACGGCTGCACCGGCAAGGGCAACGACCAGGTAAGATTCGAGCTGGCTATCAAGGCATTCGCTCCCGACATGGCTGTCATCGCTCCCTGGAGAGAATGGGACATCAAGTCCAGAGATCAGGAGATCGACTATGCAGAGGCTCACAACATACCCCTCCGCATAACCAGAGAGACCAACTACTCCAAGGACAAGAACATCTGGCATCTTTCCCACGAGGGACTGGATCTTGAAGATCCCGCTAACGAGCCTCAGTACAACAAGGAAGGCTTCCTTGAGCTGGGCGTATCTCCCGAGAAGGCTCCCGACAAGGCTACCTATGTGACCATCCACTTCGAGAAGGGCATCCCCACCGCTGTTGACGGCAAGAAGATGAACGGCGTTGAGCTGGTATCCTACCTCAACAAGCTGGGCGGCGAGAACGGCATCGGCCTTATGGACCTGGTGGAGAACCGTCTGGTCGGCATGAAGTCCAGAGGCGTATACGAGACTCCCGGCGGCACTATCCTCTACAAGGCACATGATACTCTCGAGACCATCTGCCTTGACAAGGAAGTAACAAGGATGAAGGCATATCTGTCGATCAAGTTCGCAGATCTGGTATACAACGGTCAGTGGTTCACTCCTCTCCGTGAGGCTCTCTCCGCTTTCGTTGACGATACTCAGAAGACCGTCACCGGTGACGTGAAGCTCAAGCTTTACAAGGGCAATGTCACCAACGCAGGCGTTACCTCTCCCTACACCCTCTATGATGAGGAAGTGGCTACCTTCGACGAGGATGAGGTATACGATCAGGCTGACGCAGCGGGCTTCATCAACATCTTCGGTCTGTCGACCCACGTCAAGGCTAAGCTGGACCAGAAGAGAAATGGCTGACAGAGGGCTTAGAGCCGTCTGATAGTCATAAAAGTTGATGCGCTCAAAGATGACCGATGTCATCATCGGTCATCTTATCTGTTTTTATTACACACATTCTTACATTGTTCAACAATCAAAGTGGTTCATAAATCAAAGAGATAAATCACTATGATATACTTGCTGTAGGTCGAAAGGGTGTATACAATGACATATGCCGAACTTGTTGAAAAAGCAAAAAAAGATATATCGTCTCGCAAAAGCTACGGAAACCGTAAGTTTATGTTTGAAGAATGCAAGACGTGGCTAGAAAGTGATCAAATAAATCTTTACGCCTATTGGCAAGGATACCAACTTAAAAACCTAGAAGATGGTGTTGATATTCTCCTTGTAGCCCAAGATTATGGCTACAACCCTGACCATGACCCAAAGTATCTTCGTACACTTGACAGAATAAAAAAAGGTGCAAAAGATGCTGGATATGAAGAATCAGATAATAAAACAAATAACGCAATCAAAGAAAACTTTCTTTACATGGGCATAGATGTAAGAAAGTATGATTGCGGTAAGAGACTGTTCTTCACCAATTATTCATTGGGATATCGCCCGTTAAGTGCTGGAAGCGAAAGCAAACTAATGACAAGATCCCTGCTAAAGCAAGATAAAGGATTATTTGAAGATCTTGTGGCAGTAATAAAGCCGAAAGTCATAATTTGTCTTGGAAAAGAAGTATATGAATTGGTGATAGATAAGTCTACTAAAGATACTAATGGAAAAGAGACATGGCAAGACCATTTGAGGACCGGCGTTCCTTTTTGCTCTACATACCCATTAGATCCCAGTATCAAAGTATATGGCGTTGCACACCCTGCATACCAAGAAGTTAACGCTGGTGGAAAACCTAATGTTATAAGCGCTTGGAAATACATAGCAAAAGAAATGAAAGAAATGGGGATATAAAATGTCTCTTAATAGGAAGAGGATATCTCTTGTATTATCCATTGCATCGACAATAGCAGTATTGTCGTCCTGTGACTCCTCACAGGGGCCCGACTATGCATCCTACAAGACCGATATCATCGGAGTTTGGTGCGCTCAGAGCGGTCCCGAGCATATCGTGTCGGTGACGGACCCGTACTATTATCTCCTGGAGTTCACCGAGGAGTCCCTCATACTCCACGAGCCCTCGGAGAAGGTGCCCGGCTACATGGTGGAGGTACCCTACACGCTGACTGACAATACCCTCATGATCAACAACGATGAGGGCAAGAAGGCGACGGTACTTATCGAGAACGATACTCTGACCATACCCGGTCTCACGAAGTTCATGAACAACGACAGTGCGGCGTTCAGACGCGCTACCACCGAGGAGATGGCGCAGATAGGCGTGCTCCCGCAGGACTCCGACAAGTATCAGCAGGTATCCGAGTACATGGAGGAGAACTCCATCACCATCGGCACGGTGGATCCGACCATATTCGAAGACGCAGAGCCACTGCCTGCGACAAAATGAGGTGATGATATGGCTATGATGTGGGCAGGGAGATTCTCCAAGGAGATAGACTCCCGTGTGAACGACTTCAATTCATCCATAAAGTTCGATGCCAGGATGTACTGCTCGGACATAGAGGGCTCCATAGCTCATGCGACCATGCTCGGTGAGCAGGGTATCATAGACAAGGACGAGAGCCTGAAGATCATAGACGGTCTGCGCGGCATACTCGCAGATCTTGACAGCGGAGCGCTGGAGATAGACCCCAATGCGGAGGACATACATATGTTCGTGGAGCAGGTGCTCACCTCCCGTCTGGGGGACACCGGCAAGAGGCTCCACACCGCCAGATCGCGAAACGATCAGGTAGCGGTGGACATACGCCACTATCTCAGAGGCGAGTGCGATGAGATCGCGGCTCTCATACGTGAGCTGATCGAGACCATCGTATCCATAGCCCAGGAGCATTACTATACAGTCATGCCAGGGTACACCCATATGCAGAGGGCACAGCCCGTCACCTTCGCGCATCACGTCATGGCATACGCTCAGATGCTCATGCGTGATCTGGACAGGCTCTCCGACTGCAGACGCAGGATGAACGTGATGCCCCTTGGCTCATGTGCTCTGGCAGGAACTACTTATCCTCTGGACAGAGAGCGCACAGCGGAACTGCTGGGCTTCGATACCTATACCGACAACAGTCTGGACGGTGTATCCGACCGCGACTTCTGCTGCGAGCTGGCAGGGGTGCTGTCCATACTCATGATGCATCTGTCCCGCTTCTCCGAGGAGATCATACTCTGGTGCTCATGGGAGTTCAAGTTCATCGAGCTGGATGATGCTTATTCCACGGGATCGTCCATCATGCCGCAGAAGAAGAACCCCGATATCACGGAGCTCATACGCGGCAAGACGGGCAGAGTGTACGGAGACCTTACCACGCTGCTGTCCATGATGAAAAACCTCCCGCTGGCATACAACAAGGACATGCAGGAGGACAAGGAAGCCATATTCGACGCGGTAGACACCGTGAAGCTGTGCATATCCACCTTCACGCCCATGCTCGCTACCATGACAGTGCTGAAGGACAATATGCGCCGTGCAGCTGCAAAGGGCTTCATCAACGCAACAGACTGCGCTGACTATCTGGTCAAGAAGGGCATGCCCTTCAGGAGCGCATACAAGATAACGGGCACACTCGTAGCAAGATGCATAGAGCTGGACACCACTCTGGAGGAGCTGCCCATATCAGAATACAAGAAGCTGTCCGAGCTCTTTGACGAGGACGTATACAAGGCCATCAGCCTTGACACCTGCGTGATGCAGCGCAGTGTAGAGGGCGGCCCTGCTCCCGAAGCGGTGGCTCGTCAGGTGGAAAGGCTCAAGACGAAACTAAGGTAATAAAACTCAAGACAGGGGGATCTTTATGGAACATGTGATAAACTTCAAGGATATGAGCACCGAAAAGCTGCTGCATATACTCGATACAGCCGAACAGATCAAGAGGTCTCCCGACAGATACGCCGACAGTCTCAAGGGCAAGAAGATGTATATGCTCTTCGAGAAGACGTCCACGAGGACGGCGCTCTCCTTCGGGCTGGGCATAGAGGAGCTGGGCGGCATATACTTCGAGCAGACCTGGCGCGACAGCAACTTCATGGTAGGTGAGGTATGCGACGAGGTGCGCTATGTCGGCAGGAACGTAGACGTGATCATGGCAAGGCTGAAGGGCAACGCCACGCTCCTTGAGATGGCGAAGTGGTCCACCGTGCCCGTGATCAACGGCTGCTGCAACAGGTACCATCCGTCGCAGGCACTGGCTGATGTGATGACGGTGAAGGAGCTCTTCGGTACCTACGATGTCAAGATGATGTACATCGGCATACGCAACAACGTGCTCAATTCACTGGCGGACACACTGCCCCGTCTGGGCGGCAAGCTCTGGTCCATGACGCCTGTGATAAACGCTCCTTCCACAGACGAAGAGCTCATGACCAGCGCGGCTGCCACAGGCAATTTCGCGGAGCTGTCTCCCGATATGCCCCGTGAGGAGTTCCTCTCGCTGGTACGGGAGATGGACGTGCTCTACACCGACTGTTGGCTGGACATGGAGTTCTTCAACGATCCTGCCTACGCTCCCGTGATGGAGGAGCGCATGGCAAAGATGATGCCCTACCAGATAAACGAGGAGATGCTCGCAGGGGCTCACGCTGTAGTCATGCATGATATGCCCATCCATTCGGGGTATGAGGTCTCCCGCGAGACGGTGGAGAAGAACATAGATACCATACTCCGTCAGGCCGAGAACAGGCGTCATGCCGAGAAGGGCCTGCTGTACACGATGCTCGGTGAATGATATGGATATCCGCTTTTTTGAAGAGATCGCCGCAAAT
>JAFYEQ010000091.1 GCA_017544185.1 Oscillospiraceae bacterium | reverse complement strand
GCCGATGATGTCCTCCAGCGTGCCGTCTATGAGCCGTGCCGCTCTCTTCTCCAGAGTGCGGACGATGCCATTGACGCAGCCTACCGTGGGTATGATCCAGATCTCGTTGCGAACGCCCACACTGCCATCGGGGCGTTCATATCCCATGAAGCTCCCGGCCTTTTCTTTCTCCAAAGTACAGGGTATCGGGCTGTAGGTGTACTCTACTATGCCCGACAGACCTGTGCGTATATTATGCGTATGTACCCATTCGCCTGCGGCTATATCGGTCTGTGCCAGACCTATGCGGGAGCCGTACTTGATGACGTCGCTGTCCTTTGCAATGGGGAAAATGCATATCTTATGTCCTGCGGGAATATCTTCAAGAGCGGTGACTGTGATATCGCCTGCGGTGACGATATCTCCTGCGGTGATGGCCGTCAGGGCCACCGCTACGTTGTCGTTGTCGGTTATGCGTATGACTTTCATCAAAGTCTCCTATGCGATGCCCTGTCGGTCATATGGTCTTCTTCAGCGCTGCCCTTATGCCTTCGGTGCGGATATCCTCCAGCATCATAGCGATGACGGCCTCCAGGCCCGGGCGGTCGGTAAGATCCTCGCCCCAGAAGGACTTCTCGGAGAGCACAGCATGGGTGAGGGCATCTGCGTCAAGGCTGCTGTTTTGAGAGAAGAACTCCAGCACTGCCTTGTCGTCGCGGATCTGGTACTCCTCATCGCCCCTGTGACCTATCAGAGCGCCGTCCCTGATCTCGCTGCCGCTGTAGAACGCGATCAGCGCTGCAAGGGAGAAGGCCAGACAGTTGGGTATCCGATGGGTGACCTCGATATACTTTATCAGTGAGGGCATGCATCTTGCACGCCACTTGGATACGGAGTTGAGGGATATAGAAAGCAGGGCGTGCTTTATGAACGGGTTCTTGAAACGGTCTATGACGGACTCTGCGAAGCTGATAAGATCCGACTTGGGAAGATCCAGACCCGGGATGACCTCATCGAATATGGTCTTGTGCATGAAGGAGAATATGTCCTCGTCCTCCATGGACTGACCTACGTAGTCGTTGCCGGCAAGGAAGGACGCCAGCACGAAGGAGGTATGTGCGCCGTTGAGTATACGCACCTTGCGCTGCTTATAGGGCCTGTGGTCGTCGGTGAATATGACGGGGAGATCCGCCTTATGGAAGGGGAGCTCGCCGCTGATGTCCTTGTCGGACTCGATGACCCAGAGGGCGAAGGGCTCGCCTGTCACCAGCAGCTCGTCTCTGTAACCCAGTTCTTCGTATATGCTCTCCGCTTCGTCACGGGGGAACCCCGTGACTATGCGGTCTACCAGTGTGGATGTGAATACGCAGGCGGTGTCCAGCCATTTGGAGAACTCATCGCCCAGCTGCCAGAGATCTGCAAGAGCGTGTACGCATCTCTTCAGCTCTTTGCCGTTGTTGTCTATGAGCTCTACGGGGAGCATCACAAGGCCCTTGGAGGTATCACCATGGAAGTGCTGATAGCGCTCGAACAAGAACTTGGTCAGCTTGCCGGGGAAGCTCTGCGGAGGACACATGTCCAGCCTGTCGTTCTCGTCGAGGACGATGCCTGCCTCGGTAGTGTTGGATATCACGAAGCGAAGGTCGTCCAGCTTTGCCAGCGCTGCATACTGCTCGTAGTCCTCGGTGCAGCCGAACACATTGTCTACAGAGGTTATCACACGGCGTATCTTCGTCTCCTTGCCGTCGCACAGACCTCGGAGGTATACCGTGTATATGCTGTCCTGTGCTCTGAAGCGGTCCAGGGTACCGTAGGGGATAGGCTTGAGTATGGTGATGCCTATGTCGGTATCGGTGTACTCATTGAGTATATCTATCATATAGTCCACGAAGGCCCTCAGGAAGTTGCCCTCGCCGAACTGTATCGCCTTGATCGGTCTCTTGGGCTTTACCGTGCCCGTGTCGATGATGTTTATCTGTTCCAAGATCCTTCGACTCCTTTTGGTCCTTATAGGTATCCGGTATGCGGGAGACCCGCCGCAGAGCTCTTGCTCTGCGGACGCATCCCAACATTCTGTGTACAAGTATGGAGCGTATGTAAGGGCTACTGTAACCGCTTACATCCACATTATATCTTTTTGCCTTGTGAATGTCAATAGGATCTGGTCAATTTTGTCAGATATATCAATAAAAAAATTTTATTTTGTATGTATTTCACAAATTTGCAAAATAGGTGTTGATTTTCCACAGCGGCTTGTGTATAATGAAACATGTAAACGATCGTATCCGCTTACAGATCACCGCAGATATCGCTGTGTTGCTAATGTAAGCGGTCACATGAGCGTCACATACGCTGAGAGGGGGCCGTCTTTTGAACATATATGACATATCCAAGAAGACGGGCTTCTCCACTGCTACCGTATCCCGTGTGATCAACGGCAGCGCCAGCGTCAGCGAGAAGACGCGGGCGAAGGTGCTGGCTGTGATCGAGGAGTACGGCTATACCCCCAATGTGTTCGCAAGGGGACTGGGCCTCAACACTATGAAGACCGTGGGCATCATGTGCTCAGACTCCTCCGACCGTTACATAGCCAAGGCCATATATTTTCTTGAGGAGTACCTGCGTAAGGCCGGGTACGACCTGATACTGTGCTGCACGGGCCGCGACCACTCCGTGAAGGTGAAGCAGATGAAGCTGATCCTGTCCAAGCGGGTGGATGCGGTGATACTCGTGGGCTCCTCCTACGTAGAGGAGACAGACGAGCTGAATGCGTACATAGTCGAGGCGGCGGGGAGCGTCCCCGTGATGATCATCAACGGCATACTCAACGCTCCCAATGTGTACTGCACCGTATGCGACGATCATCTGGCCATATACGAGATCACGCGGAAGCTGCTGGAGAGCGGCCGCAAGTCGCCGCTGTTCTTATGCAATTCCTCGTCCTACAGCGCCAAGAAGAAGATAAGAGGCTTCAAGGACGCGCTGGAGCAATTCGGTATAGACCACCCCGATGAGCATATACTCACGGTCTATCCTCCCAACAAGACGGGCATGGTGAACTACGTCCGCGACCGTATGATCGAGGCGGATCCCGATACAGACTGTATCATCGCCGCGGAGGATATGCTGGCCATAGGCGCTCTGAAGTTCGCCCTTTCAAAGGGCGCGAGGGTGCCGGAGGATATAGCTGTAACGGGTTACAATAATTTCGACCTTTGTGAATGCTGTGAGCCCGAGCTCACTTCCATAGACAACAAGCTGGAGGCATTATGCGAGAAGAGCGTATCATCACTGATGCAGATCTTCTCCGACAACGCACGCAGCGTCCCGAAGCAGACGGTATATTCCTGCGAGCTGGTAGAGCGCGGGACCACATGCTTTGGCAAATGACGGGTATCATCCCCGATGATACAGGAAAGAGGATACTATGAAAAGCTTCATGGATAAGGACTTCATGCTCTCTACGGATACCGCTTCCGAGCTGTTCCACAGCTATGCGGAGAGGATGCCCATAATAGACTATCACTGTCACATAGATCCCGCTGAGATCGCCCGTGACAGACAGTTCGACAGCATCACTCAGGTATGGCTGGGGGGCGATCACTACAAGTGGAGGCTCATGCGCAGTGCAGGCGTCGAGGAGAAGTACATCACCGGCGACGCTCCCGAGCGTGAGAAGTTCCGGAAATGGGCAGAGACCCTTTCCCGTGCCATAGGCAATCCTCTCTACCACTGGAGCCATCTGGAGCTGCAGCGCTACTTCGGGTATACAGGCGTACTGAACGCCGATACAGCCGATGAGGTATGGGAGCTGACAGGGGAGGCCCTCCGCTCTCCGGATATGTCTGTACGAAATATCATACGCAGGTCCAACGTGGATGTGATATGCACCACCGACGACCCTGCGGACAGTCTGGATCAGCATAAGGCGATCGCGGAGGACACATCCTTCGACGTGAAAGTATATCCCGCATGGCGTCCCGACAAGGCCATGAACATCGAGAAGCCCGACTTCGCCGAGTATATCGCAAAGCTCAGCGGCGTCAGCGGTATAGACATATCCTCCTGGGACAGCCTGAAGGATGCACTGGTGAAGCGCATGGATCACTTTGCATCTATGGGCTGCAAGGTGTCCGACCACGCATGGGAGTTCCCCTACTATGCTCCCATCAGCGACGCCAAGGCCAACGAGATACTTCAGAAGAAGCTCTCCGGCGGCGAGGTGAACGATACCGAGAAGGTACAGTTCAAGACTGCGTTCATGCTGTTCATGGGCAGGATGTACCACAGATACGGCTGGGCGATGCAGCTGCATATGGGCGCCAAGCGCGACAACAATAAGGTCATGTTCGACAGACTGGGCCCTGACACGGGCTATGACTGCATAAGCACCTATACCTCGTCTGCAGATCTTGCCGATTTCCTGAACGCTCTGGAAGTAACAGGCGAACTGCCGAAGACGATAATATACTCACTGAACCCGCATGACGATCAGGCTATAGATACCATACTGGGCTGCTTCCAGTCCTCCGACGCGGTGGGCAAGATACAGCACGGCAGCGCCTGGTGGTTCAACGACCATGAGACAGGCATGAAGGCACAGCTCACATCCCTCGGCAACTTGGGCTATCTGGCAGGCTTCGTGGGCATGCTCACCGATTCCCGCTCCTTCCTGTCCTATCCCCGTCATGAGTACTTCCGCCGCATCCTCTGCGACCTGTTCGGCAGCTGGGTGGAGCAGGGGAAGTACCCCGCAGACATGAAGACCCTCGGCAGCATAGTTGAGGATATATCCTACAACAATGCCAAGAGATATTTCGGCTTCTGATCTGTAAGATAACTAACGCTATACTCTTCCTTCTCTGATCCCCTCAACAGCAGTGCCTCTCCTTCGCGGAGAGGTCCTGTTGTTTATGGGCAAGTCATACAGGGCATACAGGAAAGGTGATACTATGCTGACCGTTGGCATTAGCGAGAGCTATACTACCGTGCAGTCCGCTGTGGACGCGTGTCCCGTCGGCGGCACGGTGTACGTGAGGAGCGGCATATACCGCGAGCGGGTAGAGATACGCAAGCCCCTGACACTCATAGGCGAGAGCGCCCGTGATACGGTGATCACGGGCGGGCTCTACGGATATATGCCCTGTGAGGACGGTAAGCTGGGGACGTTTCGTTCCTATACCTGTCTGGTATTCTCCGATGATGTGGTGATGGAGCATATCACCATAGAGAACACCGCAGGCTGGGGCAAGGATATCGGTCAGGCGGTGGCGCTCTACGCCGAGGGGGACAGGCTGCGCTTTTTTGACTGTCGGATCCTCGGGCGGCAGGACACGCTGTTCACGGGACCGCTCCCACATCATGAGATCGAGAAGGGAGGATTCACGGGGCCTACGGAGCATGCGCCGCGCAGGAGCGTGCATCAGTATTACGACCGCTGCTATATCGAGGGCGACGTGGACTTCATATTCGGCTCCGCAAACGCACGCTTCACCGACTGTAATATATGCTCCCTTGACCGCGGGCAGGCAGTGAACGGCTATGTGACCGCGTCCTCCGCCTACGAGGGCGATGGGGGCTATGTGTTCGAGGGATGTGTTTTCACGTCCGACTGCCCCGACCGTACGGTATACCTGGGCCGACCGTGGCGCGATCACGCCCGCGTCACCTTCATCGACTGCGACATGGGCAGCCATATAGTGCCGGAGCTCATACATGACTGGGACAAGCCAAGTACCCATGATACCGCG
>JAFYEQ010000090.1 GCA_017544185.1 Oscillospiraceae bacterium | reverse complement strand
GTGTCGACCACGATGCTATGTCGGGCACGGAAGTGAGTTTTTTGCAGTTGAAGAACATGGCATACATGGACGTTACCTTGGTGCAGTTCCAGTTTTCGCAGTTCACTGTTTGAAGGGAGGAGCAGCCCGAGAACCACCAAGCCATGGTAGTTGCGCCGGAAACGTCGAAATTGTCAAGATCCACCTGCGTGAGGTTGGTGAGGTTCTCGAACATGTCTCGTGCATTGCCTGTTACCGAAGCACCGTTCGTATAATTGATCCTCTTTACGGAGGCTACAGATACGCCTGCGAGAACAGCTACGCTGTGATCACCGTCTACAGGAACAGCGCCCTGTATCGTGAACAGACCGGATGAGCTGTTGAACACATACCATGATCTGCGATACCATAGCGAGTTGGTGGACGGCGTAGTCATTTTGAATGATGCTGTATCGCCAGTGCCGCTCACTACAGTATACTTGTCGTCTGCATAACTATACCATCTTCTGTCAGTGCTGTTGGGAAGTGCTGCAGAAGTGGGTATCGTCGGGCTGCCGATCCAGTTATTTATATAGGTCAGCTTATCGCATCCGCTGAAAGCATTTGTCCATGTCGTGGAAGAATTGGACAAGTTCACACACATATAGATACCGGTCAGCGCAGAACAGCCGGAGAACATAGATGAGATGTTGACAGCATTCGAGTTGGATGTAAAGGGGGTACGGATATATGTCAGCGAGGTGCATCCGGCGAACATATATTCCATGTCAACGATGCTGTTTACCTGCACTGATTGGAAGTTGTTCAGAGTCGTCAGACTCGGGCAGTTTCTGAACATCGTCGTCATCGTCTTGACTTTGTTTGCATTTACCGTGCTTTGGCTGAAAGTGACCGTCTTCAGTTTCGGACAATCGTAGAAGAAGCTGGTCATCGACGTAGCCTGCGAAAGATCGAGATCCGTCAGGTCGGCAGTCGTGAGGTTCGGGAATTGCTTGAACAGACCATAGCTGTTCACGGGTGCCTTTGCTCCCGAGACCGTCTTGATAGTAGTGATATTGTCTACGATACCGTAAGTTGACAGGTATGCCGCAAGACCGCTGCTGCCTATATCCTTGATCTCGCCCTTGATGGTGAGCACGTTGCCGGAAACGCTCATCCAGTCGCTGTCTTTGCCGAATACAGCTTCATCTGTGAGGAGAAGATCATCCTCTGTCGCTGCATCCTCGGTGGTCTCTTCTGTCACAGTGTCTTCTGTCGGTCTGTCTGAGATCTCGTCTTCGGTGTCCTCAGTGGGCTTCTCCTCATCGGGAACAGTCTCCTCTGCAGGAGCTTCTTCCGCGGGAGCCTCCTCTGCGGGCTTCTCCTCGTCGGATGTGTCCTCTACAGGCGTACCGTCCTCGTTCACCTCGGGCTGTACGTCCTCGTCGGACTGTCCTTCGTCCCCCTCGGAAACATCCTCGGAAGGTGCATCCTCGGGAGCCTCCTCGGAGGGCTCTGTCGTGTCTCCCTCATCGGGAGCCTCTTCTGCGGGTGCCTCTTCGGCAGCCTCTTCGGTGGGCGTCTCCTCGGCGGGTGCCTCGGTGCCGCTGTCCTGAACAACAGATGTCTGCTCAGTCGTGTCATACGTGTCCGCGAATGCGGGCGTAGCCGCCGAAGCGACCATCAAAAACGACGTGAGCAATGCAATGGCTCTCTTGTTCAAACCTATTCCCCCATTCTAAAATATATTTAGTATAATTATATCATATTCTTGTTCATGATTCAAGTACGATCCTCCTATTTTGTGGATATATATATAATATCCACATCCGATCTGTGCAACATGCACGTACGGATGTGGATAGTATATGATATGGGGTATACGATCCGTCAATATCAGCTTAGCGGTATGATGAGCGTCACCGATAGACCGTTATCAGAGGCCGCCGCCAGATCGCCGCCCATCTTGACCATGAGCGTCTTTGCGATGTACAGCCCCAGACCGTTGCCCTCGGTGGAGCTGTCGGCCCAGGCCTTCCCACGGTAGAACTTGTTGGTGATCAGGTCGATCTCATCCGCAGGCACCCCGGGGCCCTGGTCGGCTATGCACATCTCCAGAAAGCTGCCCGAGATCCTGAAGGTCACATCTATGGCCGTTCCCGCGTACTTGTAGGAGTTGGATATGATATTGCCGATGACCTGTGCCATGCGCTTCTTGTCTATGCTCACTATCACGGCAGGCACCTCACCGATCACCGTGAGCCATCTGTCGTCGTAGCGTCTGATCATATCGCACAGAACGCTTGTATCCTCATCGGTACAAGACACCTTGAACTCGCCCAGATCGTCCAGCACCGACGTGAACAGGTCTGTCACCAGCGCGTCTATCTGATCTGCTTTTTCGTGTATGCCCTGTGCGTCGGCCATCATGGAGGATATATCGCTGCGGTCGAGGACGATCTTGTCGCCATCTGCTGTATCGGCAGCCGGGCCTGCCTTGACGGACAGACGCATCTGCATGAGCTCGGATGCCAGCTTTATGCCTGTGACAGGGGTCTTGAGGTCGTGACTGAGGGACGCCACCAGCTCACGCTCCTTCTTCTGCAGCGACAGCTCCCGCTTTCTGGACGCCGCCAGCTCCTCACGCATGATGTCGAAGCTCTCCGAGAATACGCCGAACATACCGTTCCTGTCCCGCATGAGCGGCTCGTCCAGCCTTCCCTCGGCTATTCTTCCCGCAAAGCCCTGCATCTTCCTGAAGGGGACTACGATCTCACGGTAGATATACGTACCGAACACCGTCATGACTATTATTATGCTGCCTGCACATATGCACAGCACCGCGATCATCCTTGTCCTCAGCGCCTTTTGAGCAGCCATGCCGTCGTCGAGCACTATCAGCGTCCCCCATATGCCGCCGTCGTCAGTCAGGTACACATAGGGCATACGGTGCTTCACGGCCATCTCCACGCTGATCCCCTTCGGGATGTCATGTCGGGTATTTGACCATAGTACTTCGTTCGCCATCCCCAGTATCACCGCGTCTACGCCGTATCCATCCCCGTCGAGCACGGACAGGTCCGTGCGGTGATCCTCCGCGGTCTTTGCGATGTCGTTGAGGACGCTCGTTATCTCTTCCGTCCCGCTGTATGCCATATCCACTCTGCCCGTGACGGCAGCGAAGAGGAGTATCGCCCCGATCAGCACCAGGACGGCGGCAGCAGCGACAGTGATATATCTCTTCATCCCTCACCGCCTGTGATGTCCTTTTCGATAACGTAGCCTACGCCCCAGGCGGTCTTGATGATAGCGGGATCCTTCGGGTCGAGCTCTATCTTCTCTCGGATATGACGGATATGTACTGCAATGGTGCCCTCACATGTGTACTCATCGCCCCATACGTCCCTGAGTATCTCATCCTTGGTGACCACCCTGCCCGCATTGTCTATCAGGTACATAAGCAGCTTGTATTCCTTTGCCCGCAGCTCATCGGGGGCACCGTCTATGATCAGCTTGTGCATGGCCGTGTCGATGTAAGCCCCGTCCCGCAGACGTATCAT